>JAVKID010000045.1:0-22074 GCA_031459655.1 Candidatus Fervidifonticultor octavus
CCGACCTTCGGAGGCAATGCCGTCGACGGGTACTGGGTGGAGGGCCGCTGGCGGGTGCGCCTGCCCTGGGCCCGAGGTGTGCTGCAGACCAAGTACGGGACCACCTCCGGGCTCTTTCCGCTGCTGCGGCTTGCCCGCCGGCAGCCGGGGCACACCGTCTCACTCCACCTGGGCCGGACGCAGACCGTCGAGGAGCGCCAGGCGTTCAACCTGATTGGCTACGAGGTCGCCGAGGTTCGCGCGACGCGCTCCCCGGCCCAGATCGGGTCCACCCCGTTTTCGTGGTCGGCCGCGGGCGCCGCGGGATGGTTTCGGGAACAGGACACCGGGGTGGCGGCGACGCGGCTGGACGCGCAGGTGTTCGTGGAGTCGAGGCCCCTCGCCCTGAGTCCGCGGATGAGGTTCACCTCGCAGGCCGAGTTCCGGATCTCGTCCTATGGCAGCGGCGATGTCAGGACGGTGACCACCGTCCAGCCCGTGCTCGGCTACCAGGCCGACCCGGTGACCCGGGTGAGCCTCGGGTATTCGCTGGTCGGAGTGCGGGGCCGCACGCCCTTGCGGATCGACGACGTGGAGCCGGCGAACACGCTCAGTCTGGATGTGGCCCGCACCGTGACGGACCGCTACCGCCTGGCCACGGGAGTCTCCTACAATCTGGACACGCAGGTGACGAAGTACTCGGCGCTGGCGGCCGTGGTGCTCGGCCCCTCCCTGGACGTTGCCGTCCATGCCGTCTACAATGTCCGGCTGAACGCCTTCGAGGACGTGGACTACGCCGTCCGGTTCATTTGCGACTGCGTCGATGCGGTGGTGCGCTACCGGCAGATCCGGCGGGAAATTTCCATCGAGTTGGGCCTGACGGGATTTGTGGAGCGGCGAGGTCTGGCCCCGAGGTCGACGCCCCAGGCGGTCTTTCCCGACGGCACGCCGCCGGGCGCGGAAGGGGGCGGATCCGTGCGATGAGCGCGCCAGGACAGGTTCGCATCACCCCGACGATCTTCCGCGAGTACGACATCCGGGGCGTCGTCGGCACCGACCTGACCCCGGAGGTCGCATCGCAGATCGCCCGGGCCTATGCGTCGCTGATCGCGCCGGGCGGGCCGGTGGTCGTGGGCCGCGACAACCGGGAGCACTCACCCGCGCTGGCCGCCGCGGTGGCCGAGGGGCTGGCCGCCTCCGGGTGCGACGTCCTGGACATCGGGACCGTCATCACCCCCACGTTCTACTTCGCCCGGGTGCACTGGGGGATCGACGGCGGGGTCATGGTGACGGCCAGCCACAACCCGCCCGAGTTCAACGGGTTCAAGCTGGCCGGCGGGTTCGGCACCCTCTACGGGGAGCAGATTCAAGAACTCCGCCGGCGGGCGGAGGCCGGCCCCTTCCCGGCCGGGTCGGGACGGATCGAGCCGCGCGACGCCACAGGACCCTATGTGGCCATGCTGCGGGAGAAGATCCGGCTGGGCCCCAGGCGCCTGCGGGTCGTGCTCGACTGCGGCAACGGCACCGCCAGCCTGGTGGCCCCCCAGGTGCTGGCCTCGTGGGGGGTGGAGGTCATCCCCCTGTACTGCGACTCCGACCCGCGGTTTCCCCATCATCATCCCGATCCGGTGGAACCCCGCAACCTGACCGATCTGATCGCGGCGGTCCGGCACGAGCGCGCGGACGTGGGCATCGGCCTCGACGGCGACGGTGACCGGATCGGGGTCGTCGACGACCGCGGCGCGATCATCTGGGGCGACCTGTTGATGGTGCTCTTCTGGCGCGAGATCCTCCCCAGGCATCCCGGCGCTGACGTGATCGTGGAGGTGAAGTGCTCCCAGGTGCTGGTGGAAGAAGCCCAACGCCTCGGCGGCCGGCCGTTCTTCTACCGCACCGGGCACTCGCTCATCAAGGCCAAGATGCGCGAGATCGGCGCGGTCTTCACCGGCGAGATGTCCGGCCACATGTTCTTCGCCGACGAGTACTACGGGTTCGACGACGCCGTGTATGCCGCCGGGCGGCTGCTGCGGATCCTCTCCCATACCGACCGGCCGCTCTCGGCGCTGCTGGCGGACGTCCCCACGTATCCCATCACGCCCGAGGTCCGCGTGAGGTGCCCCGACGACCGGAAGTTCGCGGTGGTGGCGGCGCTGGCCGACGAGTTCAAGCGCCACCACCATGTCATCGACGTGGACGGCGTCCGCGTCCTCTTCGACGACGGATGGGGCCTGGTGCGGGCCAGCAACACGCAGCCGGTGCTCGTGCTGCGCGCGGAGGCGAAGACGGAGGCGGCGCTGGAGCGGATCAAGCAGGCCGTCGCCTCGGCGATCGCGCGGTTTCCTGAAGTCGGCCCGGTGACCTGGTGATGCGGCGCATCCTGCTGACCGGGGGAGCGGGTTTCCTGGGCAGTCACCTCTGCGACCGGCTGGTCGAACGCGGGTGCGAGGTCCTCTGCGCGGACAACCTCCTCACCGGCCGCCTGGAGAACATCGCCCATCTGCTGGACCATCCCCGATTCCGGTTCGTGCACTGCGACGTCTCCGATGCCCTCCAGATCGAGGGTCCCCTGGACGCCGTGCTGCACTTCGCGTCGCCGGCCAGCCCCCGGGACTACCTGGAGTTGCCCATCCATACGCTGAAGGTCGGCGCCTACGGCACCCACAATGCCCTGGAACTCGCCAGGGCCACCGGCGCCCGGTTCCTCCTGGCCAGCACCTCGGAGGTCTACGGCGACCCGCTCGTCAATCCGCAGCCGGAGACCTACTGGGGGAACGTCAACCCCGTCAGCCCGCGCGGGGTGTACGATGAGGCCAAGCGGTTCGGCGAGGCCATGACGATGGCCTACCACCGGTACCACGGTCTCGACACCCGCATCGTCCGCATCTTCAACACCTATGGCCCGCGGATGCGGACCACCGATGGGCGGGTCATCTCCAATTTCATCGTCCAGGCCCTCCGCGGCGAACCGTTGACGGTCCACGGCGACGGCACGCAGACACGCAGCTTCTGCTACCTCGACGACATGATCCAGGGGATCCTCGCCGTCCTCGACCTGCCGTCGGACCGGACCCCCCAGCAGCGGGTGGACCGGGAGTTTCTGCAGCGCAGCAGGGAGTCGGAGGACTCGATTCACGAGCCCGTCAACCTGGGCAATCCCGAGGAGCGCAGCGTCCTGGAGATCGCTCATCTGGTCCTGGCGGCCACGGGCAGCCGCAGCCCGTTGCGGTTCGTGCCGCGTCCGGTTGACGATCCCCGCGTGCGGCGGCCGGACACCTCACGGGCGCAGCGCCTCGTGGGGTGGCGGCCGACGGTGACCCTGGAGGAGGGGATCAGGCGCACCGTCGCATATTTCGAGAGTCAGATCGGGCAGCAGGACATCAGGCGAGCGCCATGCCCCGGGCGTTGATCACCGGGATCACCGGACAGGACGGTTCCTACCTGGCGGAGTTCCTGCTGGACCGGGGGTACGAGGTCCACGGGGTCATCCGCCGGGCCTCCACGTTCAACACCGACCGCATCGACCACCTCTATCGGGACCCCCACGACCCCGACGCGCGTTTGCGACTCCACTACGGCGATCTGAGCGACAGCAGCGGGCTGCGGGTTCTGCTGGAGCGGGTCCAGCCCGACGAGGTCTACAACCTGGGGGCCCAGTCGCATGTCCGCGTCTCCTTCGATCAGCCGGAGTACACGGCCGATGTGACCGCGCTGGGGACGCTGAGGCTCCTGGAGGCCGTGCGCGACTACCAGGCGAGGACCGGGCAGCGGGTGAAGTTCTATCAGGCCGGCTCCTCCGAGGTGTTCGGGAACGCGCCGGCGCCGCAGAACGAGCAGACACCCTTCCACCCGCGCAGTCCCTACGGGGTGGCCAAGGCCTACGCCCACTGGCAGACGGTCAACTACCGCGAGGCCTACGGGCTGTTCGCGTGCAACGGCATCCTCTTCAACCACGAGTCGAGCCGGCGCCACGAGACCTTCGTCACCCGGAAGATCACCCGGGCGGCGACGCGGATTGCGCTCGGGCTCCAGGACCGCCTCTACCTGGGCAACCTGGAGGCCCGGCGCGACTGGGGGCACGCCCAGGACTACGTCGAGGCCATGTGGTTGATGATGCAGCATCACGAGCCCGACGACTTCGTCATTGCCACCGGGGAATCCCGATCCGTCCGCGAGTTCCTGGCCTGCGCCTTCGGGCTGCTGAACCTGGACTGGGAACGGCACGTCGCCATCGACCCGCGCTACTTCCGTCCCGCGGAGATCGACCGGCTGGAGGGCGACGCATCGAAGGCCCGCCGGGTGCTGGGCTGGCGGCCGCGCCGATCGTTCGACGACCTGGTGCGCGAGATGGTGGACCACGATCTGGAGCTGGCCCGGGCCGAGCGGACCCTGCGCGACGCCGGACACCGCACGGCCCCGCGGGGGACCGGCCGTGGCTGAGTGGGCCGGCCGGCGCGTCGTCGTCACCGGAGGCGCCGGGTTCCTGGGTTCCGTGCTGGCCGACCGGCTGCGCCGCGCCCGGGCCGCGGTGTTCGTGCCGCGCCGGCGCGACTACGATCTGACCACGGCCGACGCGGCGGCCCGGCTCTATGCCGATGCGCGCCCGGAGATCCTCTTCCACCTGGCCGCCGCGGTGGGCGGGATCGGCGCCAACCGCGCCAACCCGGGGCGGTTCTTCTACGAGAACATGGCGATGGGCCTCAACGTCGTGGAAGGCGCGCGCCGCTACGGCGACCTGGAGAAGCTGATCATCGTCGGGACCACGTGCGCCTACCCGGGCGAGGCCCCGGTGCCCCTGCGCGAGGACGACCTGTGGAACGGATACCCCGAGCCGACGAATGCGCCCTATGGCATCGCCAAGCGCGCCCTGCTCGTCATGGCCCAGGGCTACCGGGCCCAGTACGGGCTGAGGAGCATCTACCTCATCCCGGCTAACCTCTACGGCCCCGGCGACAACTTCGACCCCGAGACCTCCCATGTGATTCCCGCGTTGATCCGCAGGTGCGTCGACGCCGTGGATCGAGGCGCCGACGCGGTGGAGGCGTGGGGGGACGGGACGCCCACGCGCGAGTTCCTGCACGTGGAGGACTGCGCGCGGGGGCTTCTGCTGGCGGCCGAGCGGTACGATGCGCCCGACCCGGTCAACCTCGGCAGCGGCCAGGAGATCTCCATCCGCGACCTGCTGTCGTTGATCGCCGACCTGACCGGATTCCGGGGCCGGGTGGTCTGGGATCCCTCGCGGCCCACAGGCCAGCGGCGGCGGCGCCTCGACGTCTCGCGGGCGAAGGAGGCCTTCGGGTTCGAAGCCCAGATCCCGCTGGCCGACGGGCTCCGGGAGACCATCGACTGGTACCGGGCCGGGCACCGTGCGCATTCTGCACACCGTTGAGTTCTACCATCCGCACGTCGGGGGCGCCGAACGTGTGGTCCAGCGGATCTCCGAGGGGCTCGTCCGGAGGGGACACGAGGTCGTCGTGGCCACCAGCTGGCATCCCGAACGCGGCCGCTCGGCGGTCAACGGCGTGCAGATCGTCCCGTTCAGGGTGTCGGGGAACCTGGCCCGGGGCATGGCCGGGGAGGTCGCACGCTACCAGGACTGGCTGCGGAGGGAGCGGTTCGACATCGTCATGAACTACGCGGCGCAGACCTGGCCGACCGACGCGGCGCTGGCGGTGCTGCCGGACCTGGAGGCGGGCCGGGTCCTGGCCACCTGCGGGTTCTCGGGCCTGCGCGGGGCCCGGCGGTTGCTGTACCTGAGATACTTCCGGCAACTCCGGAGACTCATCCGCGACTATGACGCCCTCGTCTACCATGCGGAGGCCGGCGCAGATGTGGCCTTCGGAGGCCGCTACGGGCGGGGCGAGCAGGTCGTGATCCCCAACGGGGCGGACGGCGCGGAGTTTGCCGGGCCCTCGGACTTCCGGGTCCGCTACGGCATCAGGGCCCGGCACCTTCTGCTCCACGTCGGGAATCACTACCGGGTCAAGGGGCACGGCGACCTCGCCAGGGTCCTGCGGGCGTTAGCCGGACGGGATGTGGCCATGGTGATCATCGGCGACGATCCGGGAGGGGCCAGGAGTTGCTGGAGGACCTGCCTGGCGGCGGCGCGGCGCGACCGGCGGCTCGTGCTGCTCCGGCAGGTGCCCCGATCCGACGTCGTCACGGCCTTCTGCGCGGCCGACCTCGTGCTGCTGACGTCACGCTTTGAGGCGGCACCGCTCGTGCTGGTGGAGGCCATGGCCGCGGGCGTCCCGTTCGTGTCCTACGACGTGGGCAACGCGAGGGCACTGGAAGGGGGTCAGGTCGTCGCGGGGCCGGAGGCGATGGCCGCCGCCGTGGCCGATCTGCTCGGCGACGACGCGCGGCGGCGGGCCCTGGGCGACGCGGGCCGCAACCATCAGCGCCGGGCGCTGGAGTGGGAGACCATCGTGGGCCAGTACGAGACCCTCTACGCCTCGCTGGTCATCCGCCGCGCTCAGGGGAGGTGAAGACCGCGGTGGGCGCGCGGGTGTCCGCGGTGATCCTGACCTGGAACTCGGCGCGTCACATCGGGGCGGCGCTGCGGGCCCTGCGGCGGGAAGTCGCCGGGATCCCTACTGAGCTCATCGTCGTGGACAACGGGTCGTCCGACGACTCCCTCCAGATCGTCGCCGCCGCCGCCCCGGAGGCCCGGGTCATCAGGAACCGGGAGAACCTCGGGGTGGCGCGAGGCCGGAATCAGGGCGTGCGCGCTGCGCGCGGCGAGTATGTCCTCTTCCTGGACAGCGACGCCGAGATGCAACCCGGCAGCCTGGCCGTGCTCGTAGCGTTCCTCGACGCGCATCCGCGCGCCGCGGTGGTCGGCCCGAGGCTCACCTACCCGGACGGGCGGCTGCAACACAGTTGCCGCAAGTTCCCGACCGTCCCCGGCAAGCTGCTGCGCCTGCTCCCGCTGGCCTGGCGCAGGGCCGTGTCGTGGGCGGCCGATGAGGAGATGCTGGCCCTCGACCCGAGCGCCCCGATCCGGGTGGACTATCTCATCGGCGCGTGCCAGCTGATTCGGCGCGAGGTGCTCGAGGCCCTCGGCGGCCTCGACGAGCGGATGTTCTACGGTCCCGAGGATGTGGACTTCTGCCTGCGGGTATGGCAGGCCGGCCGCGAGGTCTGGTACCTGCCGGCGGCGGTCGCCGTCCACCACGAACAGCGGATCACCTATGCCCGCCTGGACCGGCTCACCCTGCGCCACGGCCTGGCGCTGGCCTATTACTTCCGGAAGCACCGGTACATCTGGCGCCGGCCCGAGTTCGCTCGGGAGGTCGGCGGCCGGCCGAAGGTCCTGGAACTGGTCACGCTCTCGGAGTGGGGCGGGGCGCAGGCCTGCGTCCTGGCGCTGGCCCGGGGCCTGCGGGAGGCGTACGACGTGACGGTGGCGTGCGCGCCGGGGGGACCGCTGGTGGCGCGTCTGCGCGCGGAGGGCATTCCGGTCGTGGAGATCCCCACCCTGGTGCGGACGCCGCACCTGGCGGCGGACCTGCGGACCCTCTGGCGCCTGGTCCGGTGGATGCGGCGGGAGCGCTTTGCCATCGTGCACTGTCACAGCACCAAAGCCGGCCTCCTGGGGCGGTTCGCGGCGCGCCTGGCCGGCGTCCCGGGGGTCCTGTTCACAGTGCACGGCTGGCCGTTTGCCGGGTGGTGGCACCCTGCCACACGCCTCGCCGTCGCGCTGGCCGAGCGGCTCGCGGCGCGGATGAGCACGTTCGTGATCTGCGTGTCGGAACACGACCGGGTGAAAGGGCTGCGGACGGGGATCGGCGGACCCGACCGCCTCGTGGTCATCCGCAACGGCGTCGACCCGGCGCCGTGGCTAGCCCGCCGGCTGCCCCCGCCGGTCGGCGCGGAGGCGGTTCCCCCGACCGCCGGGACCGCCGGCGACGCCTGCACCGCGGTGGGGGTCGGCAGGCTGACCGAGCAGAAGGACCCTGTGACGCTGCTCGAGGCCTGGCGGCGGGTCCCCGCCCCGCACCGCCTGGTCCTGGTGGGGGAAGGTCCGCTGCGCCCGTCGCTGGAGGCCCTGGCGCGGCAGGACGGCCTGGCCGGCCGCGTGGCCATTCTGGGGACCCGCGACGACGTGCCGGCGATTCTGGCGGGCGCCGACCTGTTCGTCCTGGCCAGCCGGTGGGAGGGGCTCCCGCTGGCCGTCCTCGAGGCCATGATGAGCGGGCTTCCGGTCGTGGCCACGGCGGTCGACGGCGTGCGCGAGGCGGTGGTCCCGGGTGAAACCGGGTTCCTGGTTCCCCCGCAGGATCCCGAGGCGCTGGCCGAGGCGGTGAGGCGGCTGCTGGCGGACGCCGAACTCCGTCGGCGGATGGGGGCGGCCGGGCGCCGTCGGGCGCTTCTGCACTTCACCGAGGCCCGGATGCTGGCAGAAACCGGTGCGCTCTACGAACGGGTGCTGGCGTCGCGGGGGCGCTCGGGCCGCAGGGACGCCGTGGTCGCGCGGGGGCCGGCGACATGATGGCCCGCTCCGCCGTCCAGACGCCGGCCCGGTCCAGAGGGGGCCTCCACGTCTCCGAGCGCAAGGTGCTCCTCGTGGCCGCCGACCTGGTCCTGCTGAACCTGGCCCTCCTGGCCGTCCTCGCCTGGCGGATGCGAGAGCCGTTCGCGGCGGCCACTGTGGCCAGCCGCGCGGGGTGGTTTGCGCTGCTCTCCTTCATCTGGGCCGCGGTGGCGGCGCTGTCCGAAGTCTACGATCTCCGCCGCGCCGCCCGGTTGCCCGCGGGGGTCGTCCGTCCGGTGACGGCGGTGTTGGTCGCCGACCTGCTCTACCTGGCCGTCCCCTACTACACGCCGTACCTGCACGCGTCTCGGTTGACGGTGCTGTCCTTCCTGGCGGCGACGGCCGGCCTGGTGGCCGCGTGGCGCACGCTCTACGCGGTCGTGCTGGTGCAACCCTCCTTCCGGCACCCGGTCCTGATCCTGGGCGCCGGGCCGGCGGGTCGGGAGATCCTCTCCGTGATGCGGGCCTACGGCGAGACCGAGTACCTGCCGGTCGGCTTCGTGGACGGCGACCCGGCCCTCCGGGGCCAGGAGGTCGACGGGATCCCCGTGTGGGGCCAGGCGCGCGACCTGGCGGCCATCCTCGGCCGCACCGACGCCTCGGAGGTGGTGGTGGCCCTGCCGCCGTCGGAGGGCATCGACGGCGACCTGTTCCAGACCCTGGTGGACTGTCACGAGCGGGGCATCACGGTGACACCGATGTACCGCCTGTTCGAGCAACTCACAGGACAGGTGCCGATCGAGCACGCGGGGCGCAACCTCTCCGTGGTCCTGCCGCTGGACCGGACACCCCCGGTCATCTTCGATGCGGTGAAGCGACTCCTCGACCTGCTCCTGGGGGCCGTCGGCCTGGCCTTCATGGCCGTCGTCACCCCGCTCGCCGCCCTGGCGCTGTGGCTTGAGGACCGCGGCCCCGCCTTCTACCGGCAGCGGAGGGTGGGGCGGGGCGGCCGGGAGTTCGTCCTGCTCAAGTTCCGCACCATGACGCCCGATGCCGAAGCCACCGGCCCCCAGTGGGCCGATGTGGGCGACGCCCGCGTGACCCGGGTCGGCCGCGTCCTCCGTCGGCTGCACCTCGATGAGCTCCCACAGGCGGTGAATATCCTCCGGGGCGAGATGAGCGTGGTCGGGCCCCGGCCCGAGCGGCCGGAGTTCGTCGCCGCGCTCCAGACGGTCATCCCCTACTACCGGACGCGGCTGAGCGTGCGGCCCGGCGTGACCGGCTGGGCGCAGGTGAACTTCGAGTACGGGGATTCCGTGGAGGACGCGCTGGTCAAGCTCCGCTACGACCTGTACTATGTGAAGCACCGCTCGATGGTCCTCGACCTGCTGATCCTGATCCGGACCCTGGGGCATGTTCTCAGGCGGGGCGGTCGCTAGGGAGGCAGACTGTATTGATCGTATGAACGTTGAGGTGGAGGCTAGGCACAGACCGTCTGGTCTGGTACTGTCGGCGGTGCGCGTATGAAGGCCATCATTCCCGTCGCCGGGGTCGGCCGACGCCTGCGGCCGCACACCCACACGCAGCCCAAGGCCCTCATGCACGTCGCAGGCCGTCCCATCCTGGGGCATATCCTGGATGAACTGGTGGCGGCGGGCATCGACGAGGTCGTCCTGGTCGTCGGCCACCTCGGCGAGAAGGTCGAGGAGTACGTCCGCAGCCGCTATGCGATCCCGGCGCACTTCGTGGAGCAGGCCGAACCGCTGGGCAACGGCCATGCCATCTACGTCGCCCGCGAGCACCTGGACGGCGACGGTGTGCTGATCATCATGGGGGACACGATCATCAAGGCCGACCTGTCCAGGGTGCTGGCGCTGGAGGAGTCGGCCATCGGGATCCAGGAAGTGGCGGACCCGCGGCGCTTCGGGGTCGTCGAGGTCTCCGACGGTCTCGTGCGGCGGCTGGTGGAGAAGCCCGAGGTGCCTCCGAGCAACCTGGCCGTCGTCGGCCTCTACCTGATCCGCCAGCCGCGGCTGCTGCGGGAGGCCCTGGAGCGCATGGTTGCCGAACGCCGGCAGGTGCGCGGCGAGTACTGGCTGGCCGATGCGCTCCAGATGATGGTGGAATCCGGGGTGCCCATGCGGACGTTCCGGACATCGGGGTGGTACGACTGCGGGACGCCCGAGGCCCTGCTGGAAGCCAACCGGGAGCTGCTGGCGGCCGAGGCACCCGCGGTCCCGACCGCGCCCGGCGCGGTCGTCCTCCCGCCCTCCTACGTGGATCCGACCGCGGAGGTCGAGGGATCGGTGATCGGACCCTACACGTCGATTGCCGAGGGCGCCCGCGTGCGGCATTCGGTCATCCGTGACAGCATCATCAATGCCGAGGCCATCGTCGAGGGCGTCCTGTTGGAACACTCCATCATCGGGGAACACGCGTCGGTGACCGGGCGCGCGGCGCGGATCAACCTCGGCGACTCCTCGGAAGTCGTCGTGGGATGAGCCCGGCCGGAGCGGCGGCATGCCGCGCTACCTGGTAACCGGCGGCGCCGGGTTCATCGGCGCCCACCTGGTCGGGGCGCTGGTCGCCCGCGGCGAGTCCGTGCGGATCCTCGATAACTTCTCGACCGGCTCGGTGCGCAACCTGGCCTTCGTGTTGGGCCGCAGCGTCGAGTCCGGCGCGGAGACGGAGGACACGCTGGCGGGCGACGGGGTCGAGGTGATCCGCGGCGACATCCGGGATCCGGCGACCTGCGCGGCCGCCTGCGAGGGGGTCGAGATCGTGCTCCATCAGGCGGCGATGCGCTCCGTCCCCCGGTCGGTGGACGACCCGCGGGGGGCCACCGAGCACAACGTCGCGGGCACCCTGAACCTGCTCATCGCCGCGTCCCGGGCCGGCGTGCGCCGGTTCGTCTACGCCTCGTCCTCCTCGGTGTACGGCGACGAGCCGGCCCTGCCCAAGCGAGAGGACCACCTCCCATCACCCATCTCGCCCTACGCGGCCTCGAAGCTGGCCGGCGAGTACTACTGCCGGGTCTTCGCCAGGACGTATGGGCTGGCCACGGTGTCGCTGCGCTACTTCAACGTTTTCGGGCCGCTGCAGGACCCGCGTTCGCCGTACGCGGCGGTCATCCCCCGGTTCATCGCCTGGACGCTAGCCGGCCATCCCCTGGAGATCCACGGCGACGGGTTGCAGTCCCGCGACTTCACCTACGTGGACAACGTCGTGGCCGCCAACCTGCTGGCGGCCGAGGCGCCGGATCTCGCCGGCGAGGCGTTGAACATCGCCTGCGGAGAACGGTTGACGCTCCTGGAGGTGGCTGATCTCATCGAGCGGCTGGTGGGCCGACGGGTTCCGCGGCAGCACACGGCACCGCGGCGCGGGGATGTCCGCCACACGCTGGCCGACATCTCGAGGGCCAGGGCCATCCTCGGCTACGAGCCGCAGGTGCCCTTTGCCGAAGGCATGGCCCGGACGGTGGCCTTCTTCGCCCATCAGCCCGACGCCGATCGCTTTTCGGGAGGATGAGGAGCATGCACGTCTGCGTCATCGGCGGGTTGGGCTACGTCGGGCTGGTGACCAGCGCCGGATTGGCCGAACTCGGGCACTCGGTGGTCGCGGTGGACACCGACCGGGACCGCCTGGCCCGCGTCCGGCGTGGGGACGTGCCGTTCCATGAGCCCGGCCTGCGCGAGTTGATGGAGCGCCACACCGCGACCGGGCGCCTGCGCTTTGACGGGAGCCTCGCCGAGGGGGTGCGCGGGGCGCGCGTCGTGTTCGTGGCGGTGGCCACCCCGGCGCGCCCCGACGGCGAGACCGACCTGGGCCAGGTCATCGCGGCGTCCGAAGAACTGGCGCGCCACCTGACGTCGCACACCATCATCGCCATCAAGAGCACGGTCCCGCTGGGCACGGGCCAGGCGCTCAGACGCATCCTCGAGGGGGGCGGCCGGGTGGAGGGGCGGGACTACGACCTGGTCGCGGTCCCCGAGTTCCTGCGCGAGGGCCACGCCGTGGCCGACTTCCTGCACCCCACGCGCATCGTGATCGGCGCCTCCGACCCTCAGATCCGCCAGGAGGTCCGCCGGCTCTTCGCCGGCCTGGAAGCGCCGGTGCTGGAGACGACCTTCGAGCAGGCGCTGCTTATCAAGTATGCGTCCAACGCCTTCCTGGCCATGCGGGTCTCCTTCGCCAACGAACTGGCCGGGGTGTGCGAGGCCTCGGGCGTGGATGTGGTGCAGGTCCTCCACGGCATGGGGTACGACCCGCGGGTCGGCCACGCGTACCTGGCGCCGGGGCTGGGCTTCGGTGGACCCTGCCTGGAGAAGGACCTGCGCTCGCTGATCCGCATCGCCGAGGGGGCCGGCTACGAACCGGCGTTCCTGCGGGCGATCCTCGAGAAGAACGAGCACCAGGTCCGGCAGATCGTCCGGCGCAGCGTGGACCTGCTCGACGGCGACCTGTACGCCCGGACCGTCGGGGTGCTGGGTCTGGCCTTCAAGCCGGGGACGAGCGACGTCCGCAACTCCCTGGCGCTGCGGGTGATCGACCGGCTGCAGCGCCTGGGCGCGGGCATCCGCGGCTGCGACCCGCTGGCCAACGGGGAAGCACGGCAGGTGCTGCCCGGGGCCGCCATCGTCGACGACCCCTACGAGGCGGCGCAGGGCAGCCACCTGGTCATGGTGCTCAATGCGTGTGAAGAGTTCCGGCGCCTGGACCTGGAACGGCTCCGCTCGGTGGTGGCGCGCCCGAACCTGGTGGACGGGGTGAACGTCCTCGACCCCGAGGCGGCCAGGCGGGCGGGCTTTGTCTACCGCGGCGTGGGCCGGCGTTAGGCCTCGCTGAAGCGAGCGGATCCCGTATGCGAAGTGACCAGCGACGTGGGGACGGTTCGGTCGACCTCCTGCGCTACCGGGATCTGTTGCTCAACCTGGTGGCGGCGGAACTGCGGGCCAAGTACCGGGGCTCGGCGCTGGGGTTCCTCTGGTCACTGCTCAACCCGCTGGCGCTGATCGTCATCTACTCCATCGCCTTCCGCTCCATTATCCGGATTCCGATCGAGCGCTTCCCGGTCTTCCTGATCGCGGGCATCCTGCCGTGGACCTTCTTCTCCAGTTCGTCCATGGCCGCCACGATCTCGCTGATGGTCAACGCCAGCCTGCTGAAGAAGGTCCGGTTCCCGCGGGAGATCATCCCGGCCTCGGTGGTGCTGTTCCACCTGGTCCAGAAGGTGCTGGCCCTGGTGGTGTTCCTGCCGTCGCTGCTGGTCCTGGCCGGCCACCTGCCGTGGACCCTGGTGTTCTACCCGATGGTGTTGGGCCTGCAGGTGCTCTTCGTCATGGGGGTCGCCATGGCGCTGTCGGTCCTGACGGTCGCCTACCGGGACCTCCGCCACCTGACCGAGGTCGCCTTGACGATGCTCTTCTGGCTGACCCCGATCGTCTACCGCGCCGACATGGTGCCCGCGACCCTCCGGTTGATCTTCGCGGCCAACCCCATGACCTCGTTCGTCTCGGCCTTCCAGGACATCACCTACTGGGGTCGGCCGCCGGACCCGGGCACATTCCTCGCCATGGCCGGGTGGGCCGGCGCGTCGCTGGTCGTCGGGCTGGCGATGTTCCGCCAGCGTGCGGCCTACGTGGCGGAGGACCTCTAGGTGGGGCCGGCGATCGAGGTCCGCGGGGTCTGGAAGCGGTTCATCCTCCGCCACAACCGCGTGGAGACCCTCAAGGGCCGGGTGTTGAGCCTGTTCGATCCCCGCCAGCGTGAGCGGCGGGAGGTCTTCTGGGCCCTGCAGGACGTCAGCCTGGCGGTCGAGCCAGGCGAGACGGTCGGGGTCATCGGGCCCAACGGGTCGGGCAAGAGCACGCTGCTGCGCCTGATCGCCGGCACGTTGCCCGCCACGCAGGGCGACATCGTCGTCCGGGGCCGGGTGTCGCCGATGCTGGAGATCGGGGTCGGATTCCACCTGGACCTGACCGGCCGGGAGAACATCTACCTGAACGGCTCGCTGCTGGGCCTGCCCCGCCGGGAGGTCGAACGGCTCTACCCGGCGATTGTCGAGTTCGCCGAACTGGAGGACTTCATCGACGTCCCGGTCAGGAACTACTCCAGCGGCATGCATGCGCGTCTGGGGTTCGCCATCGCCGCGCACCTCGACCCCGACGTCCTGCTGATCGACGAGGCCCTCAGCGTCGGCGACGAGGAGTTCCAGAAGAAGTGCCACGACCGGATGGACCAGGTCCGGCGTCGCGGGAAAACCGTCATGTTCGTCTCCCACAACCTCCGGGCCGTGGCCGCGCTGTGCGACCGGGTCGGCCTCCTGGTCCACGGGAGGATGCTGGCGGTCGGGCCGCCCGACGACGTGATCCCCAGATACCAGGACCTCGTCGCCGCGGCCCAGGCCGGCGCCGGGCGGATGCTGGGCCCGGAACTCCCGCAGGTCTTTGGGGTCCGCCGGTGAAGGCGCTGGTGCTTGCCGGGGGCGCCGGGACGCGTCTGCGGCCGCTCACCCACACGATGCCCAAGCAACTGGTGCCCGTGGCCAATCGGCCGGTGCTGCACTACGTCATGCGCCACCTCCAGGATGCGGGCCTGCAGCAGGTGGGGGTCGTCATCGCGCCTGAGACCGGGGCGCAAATCAGGGCCGCGCTGGAGGCCAATCCCTGGGGCCTCGAGTTCACCTACGTCGTGCAGCCGCAACCCCTGGGCCTGGCGCACGCCATCCAGGTCGCCCGCGACTTCCTCGCCGACGACCCGTTCGTCATGTACCTGGGCGACAACCTGATCGGCCAGGGCATCCGGGAGTTTGCCCGGACCCTGTCGGAAACCGCCTCCGACGCGGTGATCCTGCTCAAGGAGGTGGCCGACCCGCGCCTGTTCGGCGTGGCCGAGGTGGACACGCAGGGTCGGGTGGTGCGCCTGACGGAAAAGCCGCAGCATCCGCCCAGTCGCCTCGCCCTGGTCGGCGTGTACGGCTTCTCGCCGGCGATCCACCAGGCCGTCGAGACGCTCCGGCCGTCGGCCCGGGGAGAACTGGAGATCACCGACGCCATCCAGCGACTGCTGGATCAGGGCCGGCGCGTCTCCAGCACGATGCTGCGGGGGTGGTGGCTGGACACCGGCAAGAAGGACGACCTGCTGGAGGCCAACCGCGTCGTGCTCGACGAGTGGGTCGAGCGCGACCTGCGCGGCGAGGTCGACGCGGCCAGCCGGGTGGAGGGACGGGTCACCCTGGAGCCGGGGGCGCGCCTCGTCGCCTCGACGGTGCGAGGCCCGGCCGTGATCGGCTCAGGCACGGTGGTCGAGCGCTCCTTCGTCGGACCCTACACCAGCATTGGGGCCGGGTGCGTGGTGTCCGACTCCGCAATCGAGCACCTGGTGGTGATGGACGGGGTCCGGCTCCTGGGCGTGCCGCGCCTGGAAGACAGCATCATCGGGAAGAACGCGACGGTTCGCCGCGCGGGCGGCAGCCGCCATGCCCACCGTCTGATCATCGGCGAGGACTCAGAGGTCGAACTCTAAGGGTTCCGGGGCGCCGCGGTCGCCCGGCTGGTGACGACCTCCCTGCCGCGGCGGACCGCCACCTCGACGGTGACGCCGTCCCCGGCTTCCTGCAGGGTCACGCGTTCCACGCCGGTGGCCATCAACCGCACCTCCCGGGGCACGGCGCGCCCGGCGGGGTCGAAGGCGACGACCAGCCGCAGGATCTCCCGGCGCTCCGGGTTGTGGACATAGACGATCCAGGCCGACCCGCCGCCAGCCGCAGTGGCCTCCCCAGCCGTGATCGCCAGCAGGGGATCGCCCTCGGGGACGGCGATCCGCGGACGGATGGTCACGCTGGGGGCCTGGCTGGCGTTGCGGACATCCCGCGCCATCACCTCCACCAGGCCAGTCGCGTGGCCCTGCGCCTCACGCAGGTCGGTCCCGCGCCGCCAGGTCGAGAGGCTGGCGACGAAGAGCGAGCCGATCAGGGCCATGACAATCGACGCCAGGGCCAGGGCGATGACCAGTTCGATGAGGGTGTAGCCGGCGGGGCCGACGGTCGGGCGTCGCGTCACTGTCCCACGAAGGCGCACGCGGTGGAGATGTAGCGCAGCGTCGAGAGCGTCACGCTGCGCTGCGCGCGCTCCTGCGTCCACGTCACCGTCACGGTGAGTTCCCACAGGTTGGTCCCGGGCCGGCGCTCGACGCGCACCTCGCGGCGGTAGCGGGCCAGACGCGGATCCTCGGGCTCAGGCGGGATGGTCTGCCAAAACGACGACCCGCACGGGGCCGCGGTGAGCGTGGCCAGGGTCTCCTCGGCGATGCTGGTGGCGGTGTTCATGCCGCCGGCCAGCGAGGCCGCGCGCAGGCCGATCCCGAAGGCGGAGAAGACGATGATGGCCACCACCCCGACCAGCATGGTGGCGATGAGGACCTCGAGGACCGTCATGCCTCGACCGCCATGCGTGTGCTGAGAATCGGGAGGTGCCATCTCAACAAGAATGATTCTGGGTCGCAGGCCGTCCTCCCTGGCCGGTTCGGACAGTGGCCGAGGCGGGCATGCGGGGTCCCAGATGGGTGCCAGCAGCCCAACCGGAGGCACTTCGAGGGAGGATCCCCGCGGGGTTGCCGGAAGGTCCCGCCGCCGAGGCGACAGGCACCGATGCGTGGACAGCCTTCCCAGGGATGAGATTCTCAGGGGAAATCGCTGCGTGTGGGCAGGACATCGCGGGACGTCATCGAACACGTCAAAGAAGTCAAAGCCAGATCGGAGGCTCGACAGACCGCAGGACCCACCGCACATTCACACGAGGGGGATGATCACAGTGCGAGCGGCGCACGTGTGGGCGTTGATTGCTGCTCTGATGATGGGCACACTCGTCATTCCCGACTCCCTGGATGTCGGCCTTTCCTCCCTGGGCGCGCCGCCCGCGCAGGCCCAGGGTGCCGCGCGGCCCGTGGGTCTGGGGACCGTGCAGCGGGTTACCCTGACCCCGGTGCGCCACGTCGCGGCCCTGGCGCCGGCGCCCAGGCTCTCGACCAGCCAGCGGGAAGCCATGATCCTGCGCAAACTGGAGATCCGCGAGCGGGTGGCGTTGCAGTCACCGCCCCCGGCGCGCGGCGAGGTGGGCCGCCTGACGGCCCCAGTGCCCGAGACGCGCCTCGCCCCGGCGCGCCTGCCGCACGGGAACCCGGCCGACTTCGTGATCGGCAACAACGTCCAGAACCCTCGGGCCAACGACCCGGCCCTGGGCAGCACGCTGGCCGAACCGGCGGCGGCCAACAACGGCCGGCGCATTCTGGCGGCGGGGAACTTCGACCACCTGGAATATTCGCTGAACACCGGGACGACGTGGACGAACAAGCCGCTGCCGGCGGGTCCCCCCGACGCCCCCAACGTCTGCTGCGACCACGACATCGTCTTCGACGACGCGCGGCGGGTGTTCTTCCACTCCACCCTGTACGTCAACAGCGCCGTCACCAATGGGATCGTCCGGATCTTCGTCTACCGGGAGGTGGATGCGGCGGCGGCCTGTTTCTACGATGTGGACATTGCCGATGTCGTGAACCCGGGGACCAACATCCTGATGGACTACCCGCACCTTGGGCTCACGAACGAGTTCTTGTACCTGTCGACCAATGACATCCCGGCGGGCACCGGACCGGCGCAGGCCGCCCGGATGTGGCGGCTGAGCATCGATGAGATGGTGGACTGTGTCACCGCGCCGGCCTCCTTCTACACGTGGCCCATTGACACAGAAGGCCAGCGGGTGTGGGTGCCAGCGCAGGGCACGAACACCAGGTCCAGCATGTACTGGGCCCACCAGGGACCGGACACCACCCAGCTCCGCGTCTTCCGGTGGCGGGAGGCCGACGCCTCGCCCGAGAACGTGCTCCGGACCGTGGACGCCTCCACCTTCGGCAACCCCGACTGCCGCGGCGGGGTCAACAACACCGACTTCATCGGTTCCACCAACGCGGGACCGTTTGGGTTCCAACTGCGGGGCGCGTTCGGCGACGGCCGCCTGCTCTTCATCTGGCAGGTGGCGGGTGACGCCTCGCACACCCAGGGCCACATGCACGCGGCCCTCTTCCGGATCGGCCCGCTGCCGGACGCGGCGCCGTTCAATCCGGTGCTGATCGCCCAGCCGCACATCTTCAACAACTCGTTCTGCTTCGGGTTCGGGCACCTGGCCGCCAACAAGCGGGGCGACTTCGGGCTGTCCATCGTGGCCGGCGGGCAGGCCGGGGGCGGGGGGTCGGCCGCGACCCCCTACGTGAGCCTCGACGACGACTACAGCCCGGGCGGGCGCGACGGATTCTTTGGCACCATCTTCGGCCCCACTGTGATGAGCACGCACAACCGCTCCGACGGCCGGTTCGGCGACTACTTCACCACCCAGGTGTGGGAGCCGTGCGAGAAGTGGTTCCTGACCACCAGCTACGGCTACGTGGGCGGCAGCGCGCTGGCCAACGTGGACTCGCGCTACACGGAGTTCGGCCGCAACCGCGACTACAAGTGCTGGCGGAACTGGCGGTTCCGGCGGCCGGGCCCGTGGGACGCGCCCTAGCGACCCGGTCAACCCTCGGTGGAACGCGGCGGGCGGCCCCACCCGGGCCGCCCGCCGGCTTGCTCACCCGTCTGCGCGGATCCGCCTGAGGGGTCAGGGAACTTCCTCCCACGAGGCGACCCAGGCCACGACCGGTTCATCGCCGACCGCCTGCAGTCCCGGGGTGCCCAGCACCGCTGGATCGTAGCGGATCACCGCGCGGGCGCCCGTGTTCACGAAACTGAACCCCCGGCCCCCGCCCAGGATGGCGCCCACGATGTCGGCGTCGGCGCCGGAGGTGAGTTCGAACACCTGCGTGAGGTAGATCAGCCCGTGCGCGCGCAGCCGGGCGCCTCCGGCGAGCAGGAGTTCGCCCTTCTCCAGTGCGATGATCGCCGGCAGGGTGCGCGTGGCCGGCGAGTGGGAGACGTGCAGGACGGCATTGGCCTCCAGGTGGATCGGGCCTTCGGTCGCCAGGGTGCCCCCGGCGATCTCTACCCCCTGGCCGCTCTGGAGGACTACCCGCCCCGTGACATAGATGATCCCGTGGAGCCGGGGCGTCTTCCGCTCTGCCCTGAGGAAGCGGAGCAGGCGCTCGAATTCCTCTGCGCTGTACAGACTGTCCCTCTTCCGCTCGAGGGTGCCGTCGCCGGTGTACTTGCCCGCAGCCCGGTTGAGGTCAGCGTTCCCGATGTTCGCTGTTGCGCGGGCCTGGTAGAAGGCCCGATCCACGGTAGGCGGAGCGGGCAGCGTCTCGACCCGCACGACGGTGATCTCGTGGGGGAACCCCATCGCCTGCAGACGACGAACGTCGAGGGGCTGGAAGACGTCGTCGACGCGGAGGTCCGCCGACGCGGCCAGGAGCAGCCGCAGCCCCGAGGCCTCCGGTGTGGCAGCCGTCCTCCTGGTGGCATCGGGGGCATCGACGGGACCCGGGCCCGTGACCGGCCGGGCAGAGGGATCGTTGAGGGACACGCCGGCCGAGGCCATCCAGAGCCCGTCCCCTGCGGCGATGTGCACCCACGGGTGGCGGCCGGGCCCGGCTCCGTACGGAACGATCGAGGTCGCCGCCGGCGGCGCCTCGAGGCGGACGATCGTGGCGCCGTAGATCCCGGCCAGCAGGGCCCGCGAGGCCAGGTGCACCCTGGCGCGCACCCGCCGGGTCGCCCCGCCGACCTCTCCGGTGCTGGTGATGAGGACCGCGCCGCCTGGCGCATCGGCCAGCGACACGGTGAACCGTCCTTCCAGCGGGCCGATGGTGATGGGTTCTGAGTAAGCGCGGGGACGCCAGGTGCGGCCCGGCGCGCTGCGGTCCGGGGTCACGGATTCCAGGATCGCCAGGGCCCGGTAGATGCCCGCTTCGGCGACGGCGACGGCTACCGCCCTGCGGAGGCGATCGCCCGCGCGCGTCTGCTGCTGGTTCATAAACCAGATGAACGAGGCGGCCGAGCCGATGACAACCAGGAGGATGATCAGGATGACGAGGAGGGCCGCGCCAGACTCCTGGCGGATGATGGGGCCGGAGGGAGACGAACGCCGCATCGCTGTGGCTTCAGTGTGCCGCTTGGATCCTGGGCCGGTATTCGAGTTCGGCGAACGATCTCCTCGGTGGCCCGGGCAGGCGTCTGCCTGACCCAGGTCGAACCCGCCCCATGCCATGGGCTACGCCGTAGATGTCGTCACCGTCCCTGATTTCGACGGACCCGCGGCTACGCGGTTCGAACTCTACACTCTCCTCTTCCTGGCCGCGTGGGTGGAACACCAGGGCGCCAGCCGGACCTGGCCGCTCCACCTGGCCTGTATCGGCGAGCCGCCGGCCTCGGTGCGCCGGCTGGCCGAGGAAGCTGGCGCGAGCGTCACGGTCCACGACCCGCTGCTGCTCACCCCGGGCCGGACGAGCAACAAGCTCAGGGGCTTCGAAGTGGCCGCCATGACCGGCCGGATCCTCCTGGTGGACATCGACGTCCTCATCCTGCGCGATCTCTCCCCGCTGGCCGACCTGGTCGGAGGGGGCCTCGGCGTCGGCCCGGCCACGGTGAATCACTTCCCGGAGGAAACCTGGCGGCGGATCTACCAGGCCGTGGGGATTCCGTACCCGGGACCCACAGGAACGTGCTGGTGCCAGGACGACCGGCTGGCCGACTTTAGGCGCCTCACCGAGGAACAGCGCGCCATGTGCCGGCGGATGCCGCCGTACTTCAATAGCGGCATGGTGATGGCGCCAGGGTCCCTCGACTTCGGAACGCTGTGGGCGCGTCACCTCCGCCAGATTGTGCGGCTCTTCAACGGCGGGGTCGCCCTGCCGAACTGGGGGGGCGGAGGCGAAGGCGACGAGCATGCGCTGGCGACGGCGGTCGAGGCGTGCCGGCAGCGCGGGACCTCCGTGGTCCCGATCCCGCAGCTCTACCATGCCCGTCCTCTGCTGCTCCGTTCCGGCCTCCTGACGTGGACGGACGTGGCGGCGTTCCACTACCACAACGCGCTGAAGGCCCACGCAAGAGACGTGCACGACATGACGCGCCTGGCGGAGGTGATCCCTCCGGATCAGCGCTCAGAGATCCGTGCGTTCTACGAGTACGTCGACCACCTCTATCTGACCCGCATCCAGCCGGTCCTGGGAGGGGCGGGGGCGCTGTGAGCCCACCGCAGGACGCCTCCCGATCTTCGGGCCCCCGACCGCCCGTGGATGTGATCACCGTGCCCGATTTCACCGGGCCCGCCTTGCCGCGGTTCGAACTGCGGACGCTCCTGTTCCTGGGATCGTGGCTGCGCCACCGCGGCGCCAGCCGGACCTGGCCACTCCACCTGGCCTGTATCGGCGAGCCGCCGGCGTCGGTCCGCCATCTGGCCGCGCTGGCCGGGGCATCGGTCACCGTGCACGCCCCGATGCCCGAGCCGTACCCGGCCACCGGCAACAAACTGCGGGGGCTGGAGATCACGCCCAGGTCCGAGCGGTTCCTGCTCCTGGACACCGATGTCCTGGTCCTCACTGACCTCGATCCGCTGGCAGGGCATGTCGGCGATGGGATCGGCGCCGGTCCCGCCCGCTTCAACCTGCTGTCCGAAGCGACGTGGCGGAGAATCTTC
>JAVKID010000045.1:22084-25186 GCA_031459655.1 Candidatus Fervidifonticultor octavus
GCCTATCCGACGGGCGGAGGCGTCCCGCCGTACTTCAACAGCGGTGTGTTGATGGCGCCCTGGGCGCTCGGCCTGGGACCGTTGTGGCGGGAGCACACCCGGCGGGTCCTGGAGCACTTCGAGGGCGATCCGGTGACGGCCCATCCGAAGTGGTCCCGCCACGCCGAGCAGCACGCCCTGGCGACGGCGGTGGCCGCGCTGAGATTACAGGGGGTCCGGGTCGTCGAACTCCCACTGCCCTACCAGGCACGGCCGTACCTGCTGACCTCCGGTGCGCTTCGGTGGCGCGATGTGGCACTCTTTCACTACGTGAAGGTCTTTGCGCCCGAGCAGGAGTCGGTCGGGGACCTCTCGCGGCTGCTCTACGGCCGGCGCCTGGCGGGTCCGAGGCGATGGCTTGCCGGGCGGCTGGGGCTGCGCGCGGTCCGGTCCCCGCTGTTCCGGCTCGTGGCGCCCGATCGCCTCCGTGCCTATCCAGCCTTCTACCAACACGTACATCAGATCTTCCGAGACTACATTGCCCCGACGACCGCGGCCCTCGTGCGAGGAGCCTGGCACAATTCGGCGAACTCCTGAGAGCAGCGGTGCGCGACTTCCTGCCGTAGGCAGACGGCGCATGGCCACCACGTCCCGGTCGCAACGCGTCTTTCTCCTCGGCCTCGACGGGGCCACGTTGAGCCTCCTGCGCCCCTGGGCCGAGGAGGGGCATCTGCCGACCCTTGCCCGCCTGATGGCCGACGGGACGTGGGGGCCGCTCATGTCTACCACGCCCGCCTCCACGCCGGTCGCCTGGACCTCCATGGTCACCGGCGTCTACCCCGGCAAGCACGGAATCTTCGGGTTCGTGAAGCGCAGGCCGGGCAGCTACGACCTGGACGTCGTCACCTCCCTGGACCGTCGTCGGCCGGCGATCTGGAACCTGCTGGACCGGGTAGGTCTGCGCTCGATCGTCGTGGACGTGCCCTTCACCTACCCGCCTGAGCAGATCAACGGGATCATGATCTCCGGCCTGGGGACCCCTGATGTGACCTCCGAGTTCGTCCACCCCAAGCCGCTGCGCGAGGTCGTCCTCCGCGAGTTCGCCCCCTATCCCCTCGACATCTACTATCGGGGTGACGTCATGGCGTTCCTGGAGGAGGCGCGGCGCCTGACCGACCACCGGCTGGCGCTGGCCCGCTTTTTGGCCCGCGAGTTCCCGTGGGACTTCTTCATGCTCGGCCTGATGGCCACCGACCGGATCCAGCATGTGGTCTGGAAGTACCTGGACCCCGGGCACTTCCTGTACACGGAAGAAGACGCCCGCCGCTACCGTCCCGCCATCCTGGGCTACTACCGCCGTCTGGACGAGGTCATGGCGGAGTTGGTGGCGCTGGCGGGGCCTCAGGCGACGTTTGTGATCGCCTCGGACCACGGGTTTGGGCCGATGGACCGCAGCCTCTCGCTCCTGCGGTGGCTGGCGCAGCAGGGGATGATCGCCCTGGGAGGCCGGATCTGGGAGTACGCGCCTCCCGACCGCATCCCGTCGTTTATGCCGCACGGGCCCGGCCAAGTCGTCCAGCAGATCGGCGGCGGACCGTATGCCGACGGCCTGACATTCCTGGTGGACGAGCCCGATTCGTACGCCGGCGCGGTGTTTCGGATCGCGAACCTGCATCCCGACCGGCGGTACGAGGTCCGGGCGACGATCGTGGATGGGACGCCGGACGCGCTGCTGGAGTTCGACGACCTTTCACGCACCGGCAATCCCATTCTCGGCGGAGGGTACCTTCGAGAGCGTCCCTCCGACGTCTCAGCCGTGTTCCAGCCCCAGCGCTCCGAGATCGAGTTGTTCGTCGGCCTGACCACCTACAACCGGAATCCCTGCGGGTATCTCACGCTCGGTGGCCTCGCGCTTGCGGAACGCGAGGACTGGTCGAAGACGGTCGCCTACGTCCTGGACACCGGCGACGCCACCGAGGGCCGGCGCATCCGCCTGAACGTCCGCGGCCGGGAGCCCAACGGCATCGTTGAGCGGGGGGAGGAGTATGAGCGGGTGCGCGACCGCATCGCCTCCGGGGTCCTGGCGCTTCGGGACGACCGAGGGCGCCCCCTGGTGAGCAGCGTCTATCGGCGCGAAGACCTCTACCGCGGCCCGTACGTCGAGGAGGGCCCCGACCTGGTGGTGGGGTTCGCGCCGGGGGTCGGCGGGGTAGGGTCGGTCCCCGAACTTTACGGCTACCTTCCCAACGGGCCCATCAGCGTGCCTTCGGTCACGGGCAATTCGGGGAACCACAGGAGGGAGGGCATCTTCGTCGCCTGCGGTGAAGGGATTTCCCGGGGTCAGACCATCACCGCTGAGATCGTGGACCTGGCTCCCACGATTCTCTGCCTCCTGGGGGCGCCCGTGCTCCCGGACATGGACGGCCGGGTTCTTCAGGAAATCCTCGTCCCTGGGACCCCCGCCATCGTCAGCGCGGCGGCATCACCGCGCTTGGAGGCTGGCATCGCTCCCCGGGCCGACGAGCCCGCCGCAGCCTACACGCCGGAGGACCGCCAGAAGGTGGAAGACCGGTTGCGCAGGCTCGGGTACATCGAGTGAGGGCTGGAAGCCGGACCGTGGCCACTGACCGCCAGCACGGCCGGGTCTTCCTCCTCGGGCTCGACGGCGCCACCTTCACCCTCCTGCGCCCGTGGATCGACGAGGGGCACCTGCCGACCCTCGCCAGGCTTCTCGCTGAGGGCGCCTGGGGCCCGCTGACGTCCGTCATCCCGCCGATGACGCCGGTCGCCTGGACCTCGATGGTCACCGGCGTCCGCCCCGGCAAGCACGGCATCTTCGGATTCCTCAAGACCAGGCCTGGCCGGTATGAACGCGAGCCGTCCTCGTCGCTGGACCGCCGCCGGCCGGCGATCTGGAACCTGCTGGACCGCGCCGGACGTCCGTCCATCCTGGTGGGCGTCCCCTACACGTATCCCCCGGAACCGATCAACGGGGTCGTCGTCTCGGGCTTTGGGACACCGTCCGTGGACGGTGAGTTCGTCCATCCGCGATCGCTGCGCGAGGTGATCCTGCGCGAGTTCGGTCCCTACCCTCTGGAGGTTCGCTACCGGAAGGACGTCTTG
>JAVKID010000046.1:0-24340 GCA_031459655.1 Candidatus Fervidifonticultor octavus
TCCGGAGGCCTGGTTGTGGCTCAAAAACATGACATTCGAGGCCTGCATCAGCCAGCTGGGCAGCCACAAAATCAGCACAGGATATGGTGCTTCCGGGAGGATTCTCGGTGGGATGCCGTACGATCTCGCGGCAAAGATCCACTACCCACTCCCGACGGCGCTCAATTTCGGCCCACAAGCCCTGGAAGGAGATTTCCATTCGTACACACCTCGGGGGAAAGATGAATCGCAAATTGCAATATCGCCACAGTCAAGATGATCAGCGACCTCCCGATGTAACTGTCCCTCCACCGCCCTAAGGCGCCGCGCGTCGCATCATGCCGGCAGCCAGGGCCACCGCCTCGAGGATCTTCACGTACCCGGTGCACCGGCACAGGTTGCCCGACAGGGCCTCGCGGATCGTGGGTTCGTCGGGCGCGGGCTCCCTCGCCAGCAGGTCGGCGACGGCGACGATCAGGCCCGGGGTGCAGAAGCCGCACTGCACGGCGCCGGTCTCCAGGAAGGCCTCCTGCACAGGGTGCAGGCGCTCTCCCGCAGCCAGCGACTCGACGGTCCGCACGTCGCGCTCGTGGGCCTGGGCCGCCAGCACCAGGCAGGAGCAGACGAGGTCACCGTCCAGCCACACCGAGCATGACCCGCACTCGCCCTGCTCGCACGCGTTCTTCGAGCCCGGCAGACCGAGGTGCTCGCGCAGCATGAACAGCAGGCTCGCCCCCGGCCAGACGTCGGCGGTACGCCACTCGCCGTTGACCTGCACGCGGACGATCATCGCCGTCGGTCCTCCAGGGCCCAGGCCAGAGCCCGCCGGGCCAGGATCGCGCAGGCGTGGCGGCGGTACGCGGCGGTGCCTCGCACGTCGTCGATGGGCCGGGCGGACGCGGCCACCCGCTCGCCGAACTCCTGGAGCGCGCGGGGAGAGAGCACCGCCGCCGGGTCGTCCCAGGCCCCGGCGTCGGCGAGCGCCTCCGCCGCATAGGCCTCGGCCTCCGGCGCCCGCAGGATGGTAGGGCCGACCGAACCGAGCGCCACGCGCACCTCGCGCCGGTCCTCATCGAGCACCAGGCAGAGGCTGGCCACGGCGATGACCATGGCGTTGCGCGGGCCGATCTTCGAGAACGACCCGGGGCCCCGGACCACGCGCCAGCGCACGCCGAGGATCAACTCATCTGGCGCCAGGGTGGTCTGCTTGGGCCCGACCATGAACCGATCCCACGGCACGGACCGGATCCGCCCCCCGGACCGGACGAGGAGCACCTCGGCATCGTAGGCCGCCAGCACCGGCAGCGCGTCGCCGGCGGGCGAGGCCGTGCCCAGATTCCCGCCGATGGTCCCGCGGTTGCGGATCTGCGGGGAGCCGACCGAACGCGAGGCCTGGACCAGGGGCGCGAACTCCCCGAGGTCGCGGATGATCCGGCTGTACGTCACCCCGGCGCTCAGGAAGAACGTCCCATCGTCGCGGCGCCAGCCCCGCAGCTGTGGGATCCGGGTGACGTCCATCAGGGCCGCCGGCCGCCGGCGCCCGAAGTTCAGCTCCACCATGAGGTCGGTGCCGCCGGCAATGGGGACGGCCTCGGGGCGGTCGGCTTTCATCGCCAGGGCTTCGTCCAGCGTGCGGGGGAGGAGGACGTCCAGAGTCTTACTCCTTGAGGACGAGGCAGTCTTCCGGCCGCCAGGAGACGGTCACCCGCTCTCCAGGCCGAAACACCGGGGTGATCGTGTCGTGGGGCACGCTGACGGCGAGCCGGGCCTGGCCCACGCGGCACAGGTACTGGACGGTCGCCCCGAGATAGGTGACGAACTCCAGGCTCGCGGCGAAGGCGTTGGTCCCCTCCGCGCCAGCCGGGGCGATCTTGACGCGGGACTGCTTGATGACAGCCAGCACGCGGCTGCCGGGGGCCATCGAGGCATCCGGGCGGGCGTGGAGGACCAGGCCGTCGTCGGCTGCAATCCGGGTCAATCCGTTCTCGTGGCCAACGACCTGCCCCCACAGGAGGTTCGACTGGCCGATGAAGCCGGCCACGAAGCTGTGGGCGGGCCGTTCGTAGACCTCGATGGGCGTCCCCTGTTGAACAATCTTCCCGTGATTCATTACCGCAACCCTGTCCGACATGATCAGGGCTTCTTCCTGGTCGTGCGTGACGAAGATGGTGGTGATGCCCACCTGCTGTTGAATCTGTTTCAACTCGACCCGCATCTCCTCCCGCAGCTTGGCGTCCAGGTTGGAGAGTGGCTCGTCCAGCAGCAGGATCTGGGGTTCGATGACCAGGGCGCGGGCGAGGGCCACGCGCTGCTGCTGGCCGCCCGACAGCTGGCGCTGGTAGCGATCGCCGAGGCCTGTGAGGCGGAGCAGGGCGAGCGCGCGCTCGACGCGCTCGGCAATTTCCGCAGCGGGCAGGCGTCGCATGCGGAGCCCAAAAGCGACATTCTCCCGAACGGTCATGTGGGGGAACAGCGCATAGTGCTGAAAGACCATGCCAATGTTCCGCCTGTAGGGTGGCCAGTCGGTCACATCCTGGCCCGCAATGAAGATCCGGCCGGCGGTGACCGGCTCGAAGCCTGCGATCAGGCGCAGGGTGGTCGTCTTCCCGCAGCCGGAAGGGCCCAGGAGCGAGAGGAACTCGCCCGGGTTGACCGTCAGCGAGACGTCGTCGACGGCCCGCACCGGACCGAAGTGCTTGCTGACGTTGCGCAGCTCAACCGCTCCCACGGCAAACTCCCCGTCGGGGGAGCGCCTCCTGGCCCACCCGGGTGAGTCGGCCCCCATCGACGACACGTTCCCCCTCCACGTACACTGCCTCGATCTGGTCGCGCTGTACGGTGTAAACCACCTCGGACAGCGCCAGGTCCGCCGTCAGCGGGGACGGATGGCTCGACCGCACCAGGACCAGGTCCGCTCGCTTGCCAGGCTCAATGGAGCCGATCTCTCGCTCAAGACCCAGTACCCGGGCAGCGTCGATGGTCGCCATCCGGAGGGCCGCCGCTGCGGTGAGGGCCGCCGCGTCCTGGTGCAGCGCCCGCTGGAGGAGCACGGCAAACCGCATCTCCTGAAACATGGACTGGGTGTTGTTGCTGACCATGCTGTCGGTCCCCAGCCCGACGGAAATCCCCGCTGCCCGGTACTTGCCGATGGGCGCCACGCCGCTGCCCAACTTGGCATTACTCACCGGGCAATGGGCCATCCGTGCGCCACTTTGTCGGAACAGCCGGATATCCTCCTCGGTCAGCCACACGCAGTGGATGGCGACGGTGCGGTCGTCCAACAGTCCCAGGTCGGCCACGTACTGCACGGGGGTCCGACCGTAGCGTTCCCTAATGTAGTCCACCTCAGCGGCGCACTCCGCCAGGTGCAGGTAGAAATCGCAGCCCATGGCGGTGGCCTGCCGCTTCGCCTCCCGGAGGAACTCGGGACCGCAGTTGTACGCCGAGTGCGCTCCCAGCCAGAGGGAGACTAGGCGCGATCCGTTGTCGTAGCGGCGGGCGGTCTCCCGGGTCCGCGCCACCAGCAGGGGATAGTCGTGGGGCGCGGGGGTGCCAAACCACTCGCTGGGCGGCATCCCGCCCACAACGATCCGGCACCCGAGGGCTGCAGCCACCTCTGCTGCAAGATCCGGCGCATAGCGACAACACTCGCACACACACGTGGTCCCGGACTTCAGCGCTTCGGTCACGCCCAGGGCGGTGGCCTGACGGATCTGCGCTTCATCCAGTGCATCGATCCGGGGTGCCAGATACCGCAGCCACGGGAACAGCGTGAGATCGTCCGCCGTCCCGCGGAGGAGGCTGAGCCAGAGGTGGGTGTGGGTGTTGATCAATCCAGGAATCGCAATGTGCCCCCGGGCGTCCACTGCCTTGACTGTGTCGAGCCCGCCCGAGGTCGGAGCGACCGGCCCGCCCGCCGGGGCCTGGCGGGCGTCCTCAACCGCGGCGATTCGGCCGTCCTCAATGGTAATCCGGCCGTCTGCAAGGAACCGATCCTCTGGATCGCACGTGAGGACGGCTGCGTGCTCGATGAAGACGCGTCCCATCACCGACCGATGTCCCGACGCAGTGCCCGGGCTGGCCTATACCCTCCACTTGGGCACGACTTCCGTGTTGATGCGCTCGAGCCACCTCGCGCGGTTGGCGTTGATGAATTTCGCATCGAACCAGCGCACGGCCTGGAGCCGCGGGCCGTAGACCACCTGCTCGGACAACGGCGGGTCCAGCTTGACCAGCCTGTTGGTGGGCGGGTTGAAGATCTCTCTGGCCATCCTGGACTGGATCTCGGGATCGAGCAGCGTGTTGAGATACCCCTCCGCCAACTCCTGGTGGGGCGCGCCTTTCACGATGGCGGCATACTGCAGCGATCCGAAGGCTTTCTCCAGCGGCAGCACCCAGCTGACGTCGTAGCCCTCCTTCTGCATGAAGAGGACGTAGTAGTCGAACTCGGTGGAGATGATCACATCGCCGGACTTGACGAAGGCGGCGTAGTCGGTCCAGAAGATGGACTGCCGGATCGGTCGCAACTCTCCCAGGGCGGCCAACCCGGGTGCGACGTTGGTTTGGCTGCCGCCGAAGAGCTCGGAGGCGACGATGAGGAGCTGGGGGGTCTGCGAGTGCAGCGGGGAGGCGATGGCCAGCTTGCCCCGGAACTCCGGCCGCCACAGATCGTGCCAGCTGGTCACCGGGAGGCTGGATTTCCCGCGGGCCACCATCAGGCCATAGGCCAGCACGGAATAGGCCGCGCCATGCCCCTGGAGAGATGCGGGGGTGGCCCAGGGATAGACGTCCTTGATATTGGGAACGTTGCGCGGGTCGAACTTGGCCAGGAGCCCGCGCTCGGCCGCATCGACGAGGATGTCTTCCACATTGAAGATAATGTTGATCTGCGGGTTGGCCGCCTGGGCACGGAGCTTGTTGTATCGCGCCGCCGCGCCCCCGATGTCGTATGTGACCGTGGCATGGTACTTTCGCTCGAAGGCCGGGGTCACGATCTTTCGCAGGCCTTCTTCGGTCAAACCGCCCCAGGTTGACACGACGATCTGTCTGGGCGACTGCACGATGATCGTCGGCCCGCCAGCAGCGACCGCCTGGCTGGCCCGTCCGCCCTTCGCCAGCACCGCGGATGCCGACGCTCCCAGCGCCAGCGCCAGCGCGGCCTGCCCCGTCATCCGCAGAAACTCGCGGCGCGTCTTGCGCCGCGATGCACCCTTGCCCTGACCCTGCCGTCTCCGACGCTTTGCCATACCGCCCCCTCCTTTGTCTGCTCACTCCGCCCTGCGGTCTTCGTCACCACACCGGTACTCGGGGGCCGGGCCGTAGCCCGTATACCCCTCGCTGGCACAGAGCTCGCGAAGCCCGGCGATGGCCATCTCCTTCACCGGGATGTGGGCCGGACACGCGGTCGTGCAGTCACCGCAGTCGGCGCAGTGCCCGATGCCGGCGTAGAGCGCATACGCCGCCCGGTCCTGGCCGTCGCGCGGGTCGAAGGCCCATCGGGCAACCTGCACCAGGGCCGCCGGCCCCATGAACTTCTCTCCCACCGTGGGGCAGGACGCCACGCACAGCAGGCACTGGATGCAGTTCATCATCTCGGCCGCCCGGGCCATCTCGGTCGCCGTGAGAGGTTCTGGAAAGCCGGGGTAGGGCCGGTCGGCTGGCCGGTGGAGGACCAGATCCAGCGCGCGGAGTTTCCCATCGTGGGCGTCGCGGTCGACCACCAGGTCCCGGATGACCCTGAAGCCGCCCAGCGGCTCGATGGTCATCTCCGGCTCGGCGGGCTCCCAGCAAGTCAGGGACGGCCTGCCGTTCACGGTCATGGCGCACATCCCGCACTTCTTCACCCCACAGAGCCACCGGTAGGCGACCGCATGGCCCAGGTCCTCGCGAATGGCTTCCAGCACGTCCAGCACCCGCATGCCCTTCGTGTACGGGACCTCGTAGGTTTCATAGCGGGGCTCGGTGTCCACGTCCGGCGCATATCGGAACACGCTCACCTTCGCGACGGCCGGGGGAGCCGGGGCTGAACCGTCCGTGACCTGGAGTCCCGCTGGAGTCTCTCCGTCCATCCTCTCACCCCGTGGCCGTGGATCGGCTCAGTAGTCCACCTCGAAGAAATCGGCCACGCCTTCCGCCGGCCGCGCATACGGCAGGTCGACCGGTTCCGTCTCGATCTTCAGGTCCCCGCCATCCAGACGGCCCACCACGTGGCGCAGCCACCGGATGTTGTCGGTCAATGGGTAGTCCTCGCGGAAGAAGGCCCCGCGGCTCTCCCGCCGATAGAGGGAAAAGCGGATCACCAGTTCACAGGCGTCCAGCATGTCCTCGGCATCGACCGCTTCCATCCAGTCGTAGTTGAAGCGCCGGGTGAGGGACTCCAGGCGCATCCTGGGGAGCACCTCGACCCGGATGCGGTGCAGCTTCTCCAGCCCCTCCCGCATGGTCACCTCGTGCTTGACGTAGTTCATGTGCTCCCACATCACGGTGCGGATCTGCTTGATGACCTGCGCCGGGAGATAGCCGTCCCGGGGCTCCGTGCGGAAGAGCCGCTGGACCCGGTCCAGGTCCCGCGCCACCACGGCTTCGTCGAGCGCCGGCAGCGCCCGCCCCCGGACGGCGTCGGCGGCGTGCAGCGCCGCCACGTGGCCGTCGTACATGACGTTGGGCAGCCCGCCGGTGACGAGCGCGCTCACCGACCCGGCCACATAGAGCCTGGGGATGCCCGAGGCCATGGTCCGGCCGTCCACGCGGATGCCGCCCACGTTCATGTGCCAGGTCACGGCGTTCTCGATAAGGTCCCGCGTGGGATCGAGGCCCACCTTCTCGAGGAACTGCGTCTGGTACACGTACTTGCGGAGCACGTCGGGCTCGACGTGGCGGTAGCCCGTGTAGTAGCCGCCGTCGAACCGGGCCTTGCCCCGCCGCACCTGCTTCACCAGGTACTTGAGCTGCATGATGTACGGGACCGGGTTGTGCGGCAGGAAGTTCCCATCGAAGAAGCACTCGCCGTCTCGGTTGTACAGGCGGGTCCGGTGCGCGGTGGCTGGCTGGGGGTTGGGGTAGAGGTGGAGCCGCATCCACGACCGTGGCCAGGCCATATCGGACGCGTGGAACCACTGCATCTCGAGATTCTGCAAAGCACAGCCCGCGCGCAAAGCCATCACCCAGCCGGCGCCTGTTCCTTCGCGCGTGCCCGTCGAGCGCAGGGACAGGTAGTTCGAGTGACCGGTGGCGAGAATCGTGGCCTTGGCGCGCACCACCAGTTGCTCCCCGTGGCGGTAGTCCAGCGCCGTGGCCCCCACAACCTCACCGCCGGCGGTCAACAGGGAGGTGGCGGCGGTCTCTTCCAGGACGGTGATCCCGCGGCGGAAGATCTCTGCGCGGAGCATGTCCATGATGACCTGCCCGGACATGCCCATCTTGGTAGCCCAGGCCTGCGTGCCGTGGGGCAGATCGATCACGATCGACCCGTCGTCGTGGCGGAGGATGTAGAGCCCGCGCTCCTCGAGCCACGGATAGAAATGATCGAACGTGAACCTCGCGGCGCGCCTCATATACTCCTGGTCCCCCAGGTAGTGGGTGTACTTGGCGAGGAACTCCATCGTCCGTCGCTGTCGTTCCTCGTCAGACTGGACGGCCGTCGTCCCATCCTGGGGCGGACCGAACCAGTTCAGGTTCCCTGCGAAGATCGAACACCCGCTGCGCCCCAGGAAGCCCTTCACGAGCATCACGACCTTCACCCCGCGCTCGTGGGCCTCGATGGCCGCCTTCGCCCCGGCACCCCCCCCACCGATGATCAGTAGATCGGCGTCAATCTGCCGCACCGGGTGCCCCATGCCCTTTCTCCCCCACCATCTGCAGCCGTGGCCCAAGGCCGCCAGCTGCCACACGCCTTTCAGGTTCGCGATGCCGCCATGCCGGGAGATCCCGATGCGCGACCGCCAGGTCTGCCCGAATGGCCAACGCGGCACTTCTGAGCTTCCCCACGAGGTGCGGGACCCGCGAGGGTGGGACTCTGGTCTGCGGCCCGAGGATGGCCAGCCCGCCCAGCAGGCGGCCTTCGGCATGCACCGGGACCGCGACCGCCGCCACGCCAGGCGTCAGCTCGCCCACGGTGTAGGCATAGCCGCGCCGCCGGATCCGCTGGATCTTGCGGCGGAGCCGACCCGGCACGGTGACGGTCCGGGCGGTCACCTTCACGAGCCGCTGCCCCAGGATCGCGTCGATCTCCTCCTCCGGCAGATAGGCCAGCAGGACGAGGTTGGTGGCTCCGGCATGGAGCGGCCAGGGTTCGCCCACCGGGTAGGAGAGCCTCAGGGGGTGGTCGGACGTCTCGATGTCAACGACCACCGCGTGCTGACCCTGCTTCACCAGGAGGACGACCGTCTCACCCGTTTCTGCCTTCAGGCGACGGAGGTAGGGACGGGCCACGGCGCGCCAATCGATGGCGGAGAGGGCGACCTGACCCAGATGGGCCATGCGGGCACTCAACCGGTAGGAGCGCGCCTCCGGATCGTACACCAACAGCCCCCCGAACTCCAGAGACCGCAACAGACGATACGCGGCGCTGGGGGAGATCCCGAGGGCCGCCGAGGCCCCCTGCACGCTCATCGTCGGTTGGTGGTGCGAGAACGCGCCCAGCAGACGCCCCGCGCGTTCCACACCCACGAGCACACTGCTCATCCTCCCCGAGCGCGGCCGAGCCATCGCGGCACCCCCGCCCACTCCTCCGGCGAGCCGGTTTTTTCGAATATCGAAAAACGTTTCTTGAATTGTGACGTCTTACATTCCGCGTCTCCCGCCCGTCTCCTGCCGGCCCGCCGCCGGCGTTCACGCTAGACGAGGAGCCTGAGCCGCAACACGCGCTCGAGGAACAGGCTCGCGGCGAAGACCACCACGACCAACGCGGCGCCCACGGCCGCCACGAGAGGGTCGAGCCGGGACTCCATGTAAGCGAAGACCCGCACCGGGAGGGTTGTACTGGCCGGCGTGGCCAGGAACAACGAGAGGGGGACGTTCACGAAGGACATGATGAAGGCCAGAACGAACCCCGCCGCCAGTCCCGTCCGGATCAGGGGGAGCGTGACGTGCCACAGCGTCTGCAGACGCCCGGCCCCGAGGCTCATGGCGGCTTCCTCCAACGACCGATCGAAATGGATGAGACTGGTCATCACCGCGCGCAGCACGAACGGCAAGACGAACACCGCGTGGACGCAGATCAGCCCGGCGGTGGTCGTCGGGATCCGAAGGACATTGAGCAACTGCAGCATCGCCAGACCCAGCACGATCTGCGGGACGACCAGCGGGGCGACAAAGAAGGTGGCGACGCCGTCCCGCAGGCGAAAGCGGCCCCGCACCAGCGCAAACGCCGCGGGGCCGGCCAGCAGCACGGCCATCCCGGCGGCACTGGTTGCCACCGCGAGGCTGACCGTCATGGAGCGTACAAACTCCTTGTGCTGCACGAGCTGGGCGTACCAGCGCAGGGTGAACGACTCAAAGGGACTCGGGAAACTCGTGGCCGAATTCACGGACCCGACGACGACGATCAGCAAGGGACCCAGGATGTAGAGGTAGACGATCCCCAGGAACCCGTACGAAAGCAGCTCGCCGACTCTCCGCACCCCAGACGACATCACGGCAGCGACCCGCGGGACGTCCGCGACCTCCAGCTCATGTCACCCAAAGCGCCGCTCGATCAGGCGGCCGACGGTTCGGTTGTAGGCGACAATCACGATCACCGTGATCACGACCAGCAGGATGGCAGCCGTTGACGCCAGTTCCCAACTGAACGTGCCGAACATGAACTGGGCGATCAAGGTGGTCACCACCAGGAGGGTCTCACCCCCCAGGTAGTGCGGGGCCACGAAGGCGCTCACCGCCAGCGTGAAAGCGATGAGCGACCCCGAGAAGACTCCGGGCAGGCTCAACGGCCACGTCACATAGCAAAACGTCCGGAGGGGGTCGGCACCCAGGCTGCCGGCCGCTTCGACCAGCGCAGGGTCGATCCGCATGAGGGAGTTGAAGATGTTGAGCACGACGAACGCTAGGGTGAACTGCACCAGGGCGATAACGACGGCGACTTCCGTCCCGATGAACTGCACCGGCTGCGAGACTAGCCCGAGGCGGACGAGCGCCGTGTTCACCAGGCCGCCGCGCGGCAGGAGGAGCATCCAGCCCAGGACCACCACCAACGGCCCGGCCAGGATGGGGAAGCTGAGCCCCAGGATGAGGGTGCTGCCGAGCCTGGCATGGAGCCGCCGCAGGATCAACGCCGTCGGATAGCCCAACAGCAAGGCTCCCACCGCGACGTAGGTCGCCAGCCGCAGCGTGCGCGCAAACGCCTCGACATAGACCCGCCGTTGGGCCAGATAGACGTAGTTGCCCATGCCCACCGTGGTCTGCTCTGGAGGGAGCAGGGAGTTGGGTTGCAAACTGTAGACAAGGGTGATGGCCAGCGGCGCGACCATGAAGACGAACAGGAAGAGGACACCGGGACCCAGCAGGAGCAGAGGCCCCCACCACACCCGACCGCGCCCCAGCCCTGCGCTCAGGCTGCTGCTCCCGTCCCCCGGCGCTTCGGGATGCCCTGGCGGAGCGGCCTGGCTGGAGCCCATGGCGGTCCTCTCCCCGGGACCTGCCTCTACCATGCGCCCTCGGCCTTGAAGACGGGAAGGATCCCCAGCGCCCGCACGCCCGCCCGCTCGTCCCCCTCCAGCAGCAGCGCCGCGATGGAGACCACCTCGCCGCCGGCGTCCCGCACCAGCGTCGCCATGGCGTCGAGGGTCGCACCCGTGCTGACGATGTCGTCGATCAGGCCCACCCGCCGGCCTCTGAGTTTGAGCGCGTCGCGGCCGTCCATGTAGAGTTCTTCCTCGGTGCGGGCCGTGATGGGCTTGTAGCGCACCGTGAGCGGTGAGAGCATGAACGGCCGGACCTCCTTGCGGCAGACCACGTAGGGTTTCAGCCCGCTGTACGTGGCGATGGCGTGGGCGAGGGGGATGCCCTTCGTCTCGGTGGTGACGAAGACCTCGCAGCCGGCCAGGTCCGGCGCCAGGGCCCGGGCCGCCCGGTCGATCACCTCGGTGTCGCCCAGGCTGTAGTAGTACGCGATCCAGGTATCCGGCGCCACCTGGATGAGCGGCAGCGTACGGACAGTGCCCGCCACCTCGAGGTCGAAGGTCGGCTGGCCACGATACGGAAGGATGTGCGGCATGGTTACCCTCTGCGATTCAACGAGTCCCTACGTCTTGCAGTTTCTTCCTCGCCCGCAGGAACCCTTGCGGGGGCCGCGGAAGTCCGGGGCAATGGATCTGCCGCGGCTCATCCGGGTCGCCCGGGCCAGGGAGCCCGCCGATCTCCTGTTGGCCAACGCCCGCGTCGTCGACCTCTACGGCCTTGAGGTCATCGAAGGCGACGTGGCCGTGGCCGAGGGCCGCATCGCCGGCATCGCCCTCGGATCCGACCGGGGGACCTACCGGGCCCGTGAGGTCTGCGACCTGGAAGGGTCCTACCTGGCGCCGGGCTTCATCGACGGCCACGTCCACATCGAGAGTTCGATGGTCGACATCCCGGAGTTCGCCCGGGTGGTCGTGCCCCGCGGCACCACCACCGTGATCACCGACCCCCACGAGATCGCCAACGTGCTGGGGATGAGCGGGATCCGCTACATGCTCCAGGCCGCCAAGTACAACCCCCTCAGCGTCTTCGTCATGGCCTCATCCTGCGTCCCGGCCAGCGCCATGGAGAGCGCCGGCGCCGAACTGACCGCCTACGACCTGGAGACGCTCATGCAGGACAAGTGGGTGCTGGGCCTGGCCGAGATGATGAACACGCCGGGACTGCTGGCCGGCGATCCGGAGGTCCTGGCCAAGATCGCCTCCGCCGGCGGCCGTCCGATCGACGGCCACGCGCCGGGACTGGCCGGCCCGGACCTCAACGCCTACATCGCCGCCGGGGTGGGGACCGACCACGAGTGCACCACCGTCGAGGAGGCCCGGGAGAAACTGCGCCGGGGCATGTACATCCTGCTCCGCGAGGCCACCGGCGCGCGCAACCTCACCGACCTGCTGCCGCTGGTGACCCGCGAGAACGCCCGCCGCTGCGTCTTCTGCACCGACGACCGCACCCCGGGCCACCTGCTGGCCGACGGACACATCGATGCCATGGTCCGGCAGGCCATCGCCTGGGGTCTGGATCCCCTGCTGGCGCTGCAGATCGGCAGCCTGAACGCCGCCGAGTGCTTCCGGCTCTATGACCGCGGGGCCGTGGCCCCGGGACGGCTCGCCGACCTGATCGTCTTCGACGACCTGCGGGCGCCGCGTCCCCGGCTGGTGTACCGGCACGGCCGGCTCGCCGCTCGCGACGGCGAACTCCTCCCCTACGAACGGCCCGAGCGGCTCCCGGCGCTGCGCGGTTCGATCAACGTTCCGCGTGGCACCCTGCACTTCCGCATCCCGGCCCGGGGCCGCCGCATCCGCGTCATCGAGGTGATCCCCAACCAGATCGTCACCGGCGCCGCGGTGGCAGACGCCGCGGTGGCGGACGGCGAGGCCACGGCGGACCCCGGGCGCGACCTGCTGAAACTGGCGGTCATCGAGCGCCATGCCGGCAGCGGCCGGATCGGGTTGGGGTTCATCCGCGGCTTCGGGCTGAAGTTCGGCGCCCTGGCGTCCAGCGTGGCGCACGACGCCCACAACATCATCGTGGTGGGCGCCAGCGACGAGGCCATGCGCGAGGCCGTCGAGGTGATCCTCAAGATGCAGGGCGGGCTGGCCGCGGTGGCCGGACGGGAGACCGTCGCGCTGCCGCTGCCCATCGCCGGGCTCATGTCAAGACAGCCGGCCGCGGTCGTGGCCGAGCAGCTGCGCGCCCTGGACCAGGCGGCCAGCCGGATGGGCTGCGCGCTGGCGCATCCCTTCATGACGCTCTCGTTCATGGCGCTGTCGGTGATCCCGGAACTGAAGCTGACCGACCGCGGCCTGCTGGACGTCAGGCGCTTCCAGATCGTCCCGCTGTTCGTGGACTGACCGCCCGGGCCGCAGACGACGGCTCGCTCGGGTGGGGAAAGCCTACGGCGGCGCAAACCGCGCCCGGGGGAGGAACTGCCCCGTGCCGGGTTCGCCCAGGAACCGCTCGCCGTCCACCACCTGCCGTCCGCGAACCCAGACCGCGGTCGGCACGCCCCGGACTCGCAGGCCCTCGAAGAGGTTGTAATCCACGTTCATGTGGTGGGTCCGGGCGCCCAGCGTCCGCTCGGCCGCCAGGTCCCACAGAGCCAGGTCGGCGTCGGCGCCGACCGCGATGGTCCCCTTGCGGGGGGCGAGTCCGAAGAGCCGCGCCGGGTTGGTCGCCGTGAGTTCCACGAACCGGTTGAGGGAGAAGCGCCCGCCCCCTACCCCGGCGTGGTGGAGGACGGTCAGGCGGTCCTCGATCACCGGCAGGCCGTTGGGGATCTTCCGGAAGTCGTCCCGGCCCAGGGTCTTCTGGGTCGCGAAGAAGAACGGACAGTGGTCGGTGGAGACCACCGATAGCGCGCCGTCGCGCAGCCCCGCCCACAGGGCCTCCTGGTCGGAGGCGGTTCGGAACGGCGGGGAGCAGACGAACTTGGCCCCCTCGAAGCCCGGCCGCGCCAGGTCGTCGGCGGTGAAGAACAGGTACTGCACGCACGTCTCGGCCCACACCGGAAGCCCCCGCGCGCGCGCCGCCCGCACCTGCTGCAGCGCCAGGTCGCAGGTCAGGTGGACCACAAAGAGTGGGGCACCGGCGACCGCGGCCAGCGCGATCGCCCGTCCCGTGGCCTCCCCTTCCAGTTCGGGCGGCCGCGTCAGCGCGTGGTAGCGGGGCTCGAGGTGGCCGGCGGCGGCCGCCTCCTGGACGAGCAGGTCAATGGCGTCCCCGTGCTCGCAGTGCACCATGGTCAACAGACCCGCCGGACCTGCGCGGCGCATGATCCGGACGATGTCGGCGTCTTCCACCATGACCCGGCCGCGGTAGGCCATCAGGACCTTCACCGTCGTGATCCCCCACTCGGGCAGCAGGACAACCTCGTCCAGCACGGCCGGGGTGGGGTCGGTGATGGTCATGTGGAAGCCGTAGTCGATGCACGCTTTGCCGCGAGCCTTGGCGTGCCAGAGGTCGAGGGCCTCGCGCAGGCTGGCGCCCTTCGGCTGGATGACGAAGTCGAGGTGCGACGTGGTGCCGCCGAACGCGGCGGCGACGTGGCCGGTGTGGAAGTCATCGGAGGAGGCGATCTCGCCCAGGGGCATGTCCAGGTGGGTGTGGACGTCGATCCCTCCAGGCAGCAGGTGCTTGCCTCGGGCGTCTACGACCGTCGCGCCGTCGGAAGGGAGGTCGCGCCCGATGGCGGCGATCTGCTCGCCGACGATGAGGACGTCGGCCCGGTAGATCTCTGCGGATGTGACGATCGTCCCACCCTTCAGCAGCGTGGCCATGGGTGCGCCTCTCACCGGATCGCAGTATAGCCTGCCAGCAGGGCATAGGCCACAGCCGCCGCCACGGCGATGCTGACGACCCAGCTCAGGGGGATCACCCAGAACATCCGCCGGTTGACGGTCATCATCCCCTTGGTGAGCCCCACGCCGACCACGGAGCCCACGATCGCCTGGGACGTGGACACGGGGATGCTGAGCTGGGTGAACAGGTGGACGGTGACAGCGGTCCCGGCGACGGCGACCAGGGCCGAGATCGGATCCAGGGCCGTGATCTGTTTGCCGACCGTCAGGATGACCCGCTCGCTGAAGGTGAGCACGCCGGCGGCGATGGCCAACCCGCCTAGCAGCGCTCCCGCCGGCGCGCCCACCACCCCCACCGCGACGACGGGGGCCATGGCGTTGCCCACGTTGTTGGCCCCCAACGCGTAGGCCCCGTAGCACCCCACGGCCACGGCGCTGTAGCGCACCAGGCGCTGGAACATCAGCAGGCTGCCCAACCAGCGGGATGAGGCTCCGGCGACCGCCTGGTAGAGCAGGTACGCGGTGATCCCGGCCCCGACCGGCGCCGTGACCATCGACGCCGCCAGTTTGGCGGCCGTGGGCAGGTGGACGGCCTGGCCCTGGAACAGGCCCACGGAAACCAGCGCCCCGACGATCGAGTGCGAGGAGGAGACCGGCATCCCCAAAAACGTCATGACGCCCACGGAGAGGCCCGCCGCCAGCGTCGCCACCACGCTGGTCTCCAGGCTGAGCCGCGTCAGCCCCCCCAGGGTGGGGAAGACCTTCTCGCCCTCCGCGACCGCGCCCAGGACGACGAAGAGCGCCGCCAGGGCGATCGCCCGTCGGTAGGAGATGATATTGGCTCCCACCTGCGGGCCGAAGGTGTTGGCGGCGTCGTTGGCGCCGATCCCCCAGCCCAGGAACAGCCCCGGCAGGAGCGCCAGCATGCCCTACAGCTTGCTGCCGATGTGGAGGATCTCCAGACGGTCTCCGGTGTCCTCGACCTGGTCGGAGATTTCGGTCAGGGTCTCCAGGAACTGGTTCAGGTGGATCTTGGCGGCCAGGGAGAGGTCCGAGGTGAAGATCTGCCGGGTGAGCTTCCACTCGATGTCGTCGATGGTCGACTCGGTGACCCCCACCACGGTGAGCCGGTCGCGGATGGTCGGCTCGTCGGCCGTCGTGAAGAAGGTGTGGACCGCCTCGTGCAGGGCCGCGTAGGCGTCCTGCGTGTGGGTGAGGATCTGCCGCAGCGCGTCGGCCATCTCCGCGGGGATCTCCGGCCGCTGGCCCAGCAGGAAGTCGCAGGTCGTCTCGGCCGCGTCCGCGATCATGTCCATACGCTCGACGAAATCGTGCAGGTCCGAGCGGAAGATGGGCAGGAACGCGCCGCGGTAGAGGAGGTCGTTGACCGACCGGCGCAGACGGTCCGCATCGGTCTCGAGGTGGTCTACGTTGATGGCCCCCGCCTTGGCCGCCTCCAGCCGCCCGGCGAGATAGTCCTCCAGGACGTCGCGGGTGCGCGCCACGACCTCGCCGACCTTGTCCAGGTGCTGGACGATCAGTTCCCTTACTTCCCTCTCGCGGCCCTTGCCGAAGAGGAACTGCACGGCCCGCGCCACAGCCCCACCTCCGCTCCTGTCTCGGCCCTTTCCTTTCGCCAGCCTCGCGGCAGGGCCCTCTGCTCCTGAGAGGGCAGGAGCGCCGCCCGGATGTCACGAACGGAGGGAATGTGCCCGGCGGGTCCGACGGCGCACGGTGACCGCCACTCATCCGCCGGGCCGCGGTGTTGGAGGGCATGGCGATGGGCACCCGGTGGTTCGGCGAGCCGGTCCGGCGCAACGAAGACCCGCGCCTGCTCACAGGTCGGGGGACCTACGTCGACGACATCCAGCCCCCGGGCCTGCTGCACGCCGCGGTCCTACGCAGCCCCCATGCCCACGCGCGGATCCGGCGCATCGACCTCCGCCGCGCCGCCGCCATGCCGGGGGTCGCACTGGTCCTGACCCACGCCGACCTGCCCCCGACACTCCAGGCGCCGCTGCCGAAGCTGATCCCCCACCCCACGCTGGTCCACCACAAGACCCAGTACGCCCTGGCGCCGGGGAAGGTGCGCCACGTGGGGGAACCGGTCGCCTTCGTGGTGGCCACCAGCCGGTACCTGGCGGAAGACGCGGCCGAGGCCATCGAGGTGGACTACGACCTGTTGCCCCCCGTCGCCGACCTGGAGGCGGCCGCCGCGCCCGGCAGCCCCCTCGTCCACGAGGACATGGGCACCAACGTCTGCGCCGAGTACACCCAGCGGGTCGGCGACCCCGACGCGGCCTTCGCCCGCGCCCCGCACATCTTCCGCGAGCGCTTTTGCATGGACCGGGGGACGGCGGCCTCCATCGAGACCCGCGGGGTCGTGGCGATCTGGGACCCCCGCACGCGCCACTTGCTGATCTACGACTCGACCCAGGCGCCGATTCCTATCCGCAACGGCCTGGCCCGGCTGTTCGACCTCCCGCAGCACCACGTGCGCGTGGTCGCCCCGGACGTCGGCGGCGGCTTCGGGCCCAAGATCATGATGTTCTACCCTGAAGAGATCCTCGTGCCGCTGGCGGCGATGCGCCTGGGGCGTCCCGTCAAGTGGATCGAGGACCGCCGCGAGAACTTCGTCGCCACCAATCAGGAGCGCGAGCAGATCCACGACGCCGAGATCGCGGTGGATGAGGAAGGCCGCATCCTGGCGGTGCGGACCCGGTTCCTGTACGACTCGGGCGCCTACATCCCGTATGGGATCATCGTGCCGATCGTGGCCAGCACGCAACTGGTCGGCCCCTACCGGATCCCGAACTACGAGTGCACCTTCAAGGCGGTCTTCACCAACAAGGTCATCGTCAGCCCCTACCGCGGCGCCGGCCGGCCCACCGGGTGCTTCGTCATGGAGCGGCTGATCGAACGCGTGGCGCGCGAACTGGGTCTGGACCGCGTCGAGGTGCGCCGCCGCAACTTGATCCAGCCCGACGAGTTCCCCTACGACACCGGACTGATCTTCCAGGACAACGCCCCGCTCATCTACGACAGCGGCAACTACCCCGCCCTCCTCGAGCGGGCCCTGGAGATGATCGGCTACCGGGACTGGCCGGCGCGCCAGGCGGCCGCGCGCCGCGAGGGACGACTGTTGGGCCTTGGGATCGCCCTCTACGTCGAGGGCACCGGCATCGGCCCCTACGAGGGCTGCCGGATCACGGTGGAGCCCAGCGGCCGGATCTTCGCCGCCACCAGCGTCGGGACCCAGGGCCAGGGGCACCAGACGGCGTTCGCCCAGATCATTGCGGACGCGCTGGGGGTGGGGGTCTCCGACGTCGTGGTCACCACGGGCGATTCGGGCGCGTTCGGGTGGGGCACCGGCACCTTCGCGAGCCGGGCGGCGGTCGTCGCCGGCAACGCGGTCGGGCTCGCCGCGCAGGCGGTCCGGCAGAAGACGCTGACGGTGGCCGCCAGGCTGCTGGAGGCGCGGCCCGACGACCTGGAACTGGCGGACGGCAAGGTCTTCGTCCGGGGCTCGCCGTCGCGCGCGGTGTCCCTCGGCGACGTGGCGGCTGCGGCCAACCCGCTGCGGGGCACGATCCCGCCGGAGTGGGAAGGGCCGGGGCTGGAGGCCTCCCGCTACTTCGCCCCGCCGAGGGGCACGTACGCGGCTGGGTGTCACGCGGCGATTCTGGAGATCGACCCGGGCACAGCCGCCGTCCGCATCCATCAGTACGTGGTCGTGCACGACTGCGGGAAGGTCATCAACCCCCTGATCCTGGAAGGGCAGATCCAGGGCGGCGTGGCGCAGGGGATCGGCGGCGCCTTCTACGAGAAACTCGTCTACGACGCAGAGGGTCAGTTGCTCACCCAGACGTTCATGGACTATCTGCTGCCGACGATCGCCGAGGTGCCCCCGGTCGAGATCGGGCACCTCGAAACCCCCTCGCCGCTGAACCCGCTGGGCATCAAGGGGGCCGGCGAGGCGGGGGTCATCCCGGTCGCGGCGCTCTTCGCCTCGGCAATCGACGACGCGCTCGGCACCCGCATCACCGAGATGCCGCTCTCCCACAGCCGGCTGCTGGACCTCCTGATGAGGAGTCCCGCCGCGCCGACGGCGGAGGCCCTCGGCGTGGCGGCCGTGGGCGACGGGCCGTGAAGCCGGCGCCCTTCGGCTACCTGGCCCCGCGCAGCCGTGAGGAGGCGCTGGACGCGCTGCGCCGCTTCGGGCCCGAGGCCAAGTTGCTGGCCGGCGGCCAGAGCCTGGTGCCGCTGCTGGCCATGCGCTTGGTCCGCCCCTCGGTGCTCATCGACCTCAACCGCGTCCCGGACCTGGCCTACGTGCGTCCCTTCCGGGGCGGTCTGGCGATCGGCGCGATGACGCGGCAGCGCGCGGTGGAGGCCGACCCGCTGGCCGCCGACCGCATCCCCCTGCTGCGCGAGGCCCTGCGCTGGGTCGGCCATCCCCAGATCCGCACCCGCGGCACCGTCGGCGGCAGCCTGGCCCACGCGGACCCGTCGGCGGAACTGCCCGCGGTGGCGGCGGCGCTCGACGCGCGCTTCGTGCTGGCCAGCGCCCGGGGGCAGCGGGTGGTGGACGCGCCGCGGTTCTTTGCGGGGTATCTGACCACCGCGCTGGAGCCCGACGAGATGCTGGTCGAAGTGCGTCTCCCCGCGCTCCCAGCCGGCGCCGGGTGGGCGTTTGCGGAAGTCGCGCGCCGCCACGGCGACTTCGCGCTGGTGGGCGTTGCCGTGGTGCTGGGCTGCGATCCGGACCGCCGCTGCACGGAGGCCCGGATGGCCTTCACCGGCGTCAGCCATGGTCCGATGCGGGTAGTCGAGGCCGAGCAGTCCCTGGTGGGCCGGCGGGTCACGGCCGCCGCTGCCGCCGAAACCGGACGCATCGCCCAGGCGGCGCTGGAGCCCCACTCCGACATCCATGCCAGCGCCGCCTACCGACGCCACGTCGCCGGCGTGCTGGCGGCCCGGGCGCTGGAGCAGGCCGCGGCGCGGATGCAGGTGCCTTCGTGAAGCGCGCGCGCAAGACGACCCGGAGCACCCGACCAGTGCCCCTCACCCAGGCCGAGGTTCGCCTGCGGGTCAACGGGATCCCGGTCACGCGCACCGTGGAGGTGCGGCGCACGCTGGCCGACTTCCTCCGCGAGGACCTGGGGCTGACCGGAACCCACCTGGGGTGCGAGCACGGTGTCTGTGGCGCGTGCACGGTCCTGCTCGACGGGCAGGCGGTGCGCTCGTGCCTGCTCTTTGCGGTCCAGGCCGACGGCAGCGAGATCACCACGGTCGAGGCCCTGGGGACGCCGGAGGCACTGTCCCCGCTGCAGCAGGCGTTCATGGAGCACCATGCCCTGCAGTGCGGCTTCTGCACCCCCGGGTTCCTGATGAGCGCCCATGCTCTGCTGCGCGACCACCCAAGCCCCTCCGACGATGAGATCCGTGAGGTGCTGGGCGGGCATCTGTGCCGGTGCACCGGGTACCGCGCCATCTTCGACGCCGTACGGGCCGCCGCTCTGCCTCGCCAGAGCGCGTGACCACCCGGGCCCCTGCCACCATCACGGCCGTCAGCATCCCCTCGCCGCTTTCCGGCTTGCGCGACGGTGCGGCCCGCGGCACCGTGCTGGCGGTCTTCCAGCGAAGCGCCTACCTCGACGTCGCCGGCCGGATCGTGGCGCTGGCCCCTGCCGGGCTGGGCCGGGGGCCGCTGACGATCACGCTGGATCGGCCTCGCGCCCTGCGGCCACTTGCCGCCGGCGAGGCGGTCGCTCTGGACGGCGGACTGTTGCGGGTGGGCGGGCACACCGTGGACCTGCGCCCGTCCGCGGTCTGGGATCCGGCGCTGCCCGCGGTGGCCTCCCCGGCCGTTGCGCCTGCAGTGGTGCTCCGCGAGGTGCGTCGCGGGGCGTCGGAGGCCAGCGTGGCGGCGCTGCTTGACCCGCCACGGGGCGCTGGGCCGACCTTGCCGCACAGCACCCTCCTGAGAGCGCTGCGCCGGGGCCTCGAGGTGATCGGCGACTTCCTCGACGGCCGGACCGGGGCCGACGAGGTGTCGCGGGCTGTCGCCGACGACATCGCCGGCCGCGGACCCGGCCTCACGCCCTCCGGGGACGACCTGCTGGCCGGCATCATGCACGCCGCAACGGTGTGGCCGTCGCTGGCATCCCGCGCGCGGGGAGCGGACCTCCGGACGATCCTGCGGGACGCCGCCGCGCCGCGCACCACGCGCATCAGTGCGGCCTACCTGGACGCTGCGGCCGGGGGCTCAGCCTCCGAACCCTGGCACGCCCTGGTCGCCGGACTCCGTCAGTCGCAGGCCGCCGCGTGCGCTGCGGTGCGCCGTCTGCTGGCCGTCGGCGAGACGTCGGGGGCCGATGCGCTGACGGGGTTCTGCTGGGCCTGGAGCCGGCTGGACCCTGTCCCCTAGAGACCTACGGGCTCGTCCGCACCTCTGCGCCGCGCCGCGGCAGTCGCGACTCCACCGCCTCCAGCCACTCCTGCACGCTGCGGGCCGCCTCGCGCCAGGGGCCGCCCACCTGCCCCATCCGCCGGAACTTCCGGTAGCGCTGTTCCACCAGCCGACGCGGGGCCTGCCGGCTCAACTCCGCCAGTGAGGCGACCAGGTACCGGCAAACCTCGCCTGCGGCCGCCGCGGGATCCATGTGCGCGCCCCCGGCCGGCTCTGGAATAATCCCGTCGATCACCCCCAGGCGCAGCAGGTCGGCGGCCGTCAACTTGAGCGCGGCCGCCACCTCCGGGGCCCGGGTCACGTCGCGATAGAGGATCGCCGCCGCGGCCTCCGGGGAGATCACCGAGTAGAAGGCGTGCTCCTGCATGAGCACGCGGTCGGCGACCGCCAGCGCCAGCGCGCCGCCGCTCCCGCCCTCGCCGATGACCACGGTCACGATCGGGATCGGCAGCAGCGCCATCGCCTGGAGGTTCTGGGCCAGGGCCTGGGCGATCCCGCGGCGCTCGGCCTCGTAGCCCGGATAGGCACCGGGGGTGTCGATGAAGGTCACCAGCGGCAGGCGAAACTTGGCCGCCAGGTGCATCAGGCGCAGGGCCTTGCGGTAGCCCTCGGGCAGCGGCATCCCCTGGTGCGGGCCTGCGGGCGCGTCGGGGACGCCGGCGCGCTCCTGCCCGATGACGACCACCGCGTGTCCCTGGATCTGCCCCAGGCCGCCCACGATGGACGGATCGTCGCCGAACTGCCGGTCCCCGTGCAGGGCCACGAACGAGGTCACGATCCGCTGGATGTAGGCCCGGGCGGTCGGGCGCCGGGGATGCCGGGCGGTCTGGACCACGTCCCATGCCTGGGGGGGTGTTGCCGGCTCGGGCGCCCTGGGAAGTCGCTCGGCGGTCCACCGGCTCACCCGGTGGGGCCTGAGGTGGGCGATCAGGTACTGGATCGTCTCGCGCAGGCGGCGGCGGTCGAGCAAGAGGTCAACCATGCCACCGGCGAAGAGCCGCTCGGCCCGGTGCGAGTCAGGAGGCAGTGGCTCCCCCACAGTCGCCTCGATCACCCGGGGACCCACGAACCCGATCTGCGCCCCGGGCTCCGCAATCAGGACGTCGCCCAGCGAGGCGAAACTGGCGGTGACCCCACCGAACGTGGGATGCGCGAGGACCGAGATATGCGCCAGCCCGGCGGCGTGGTGGCGGGCCCGGGCCGCGGCGGTCTTCGCCATCTGCACCAGGGAGAGCATGCCTTCCTGCATCCGCGCCCCGCCGCTGGCAGTCACCGTGACGACGGGCAGGCGCCGCCTCGTGGCGGCTTCGAAGGCGTCGGCGATTTTCTCGCCGACCACCGAGCCCATGGAGCCGCCCAGAAACTCGAAGTCGAAGACCGCCACCACGACCGGCACCCCGCCCACCTTCGCCTGGCCGACCACGACGGCCTCGCGCAGGCCAGTCCGCCGGCGCGCGTCCACCAGCCGCGCCCGGTACGCGCGCTGGTCGGCGAACTGCAGCGGGTCAACGGACACCAGCCGCCGGTCAAACTCCCGGAACGTCCTGGGATCCACCAGCGAGGCGATGCGGTCGTGGGCTGGCATCTGCAGGTGCCAGCCGCAGGCCGGGCACAGCCACAGCGCCTGACGCAACACCTCGGAGGGCGTCTCGGTGCCGCAGGAGGGACACCGGACGCCCGCCGCAGCCGGGGTCGGTCTAGATCGCGCCATGGTCGCGCAACGCGGCGATCGCGCCGATGCTGTAGCCCAGCTCCCGCAGGATGGCATCGGTGTGCTGACCCAGCAGCGGGGGCGGCGCGGCGATCCGGCCGGGCGTCGCCGAGAACTTCACCGGCACGCCGGTCTGCCTGATGCGGCCGGCACGGGGATGGTCCACCTCGACCACCATCTGCCGGTGGCGCACCTGGGGGTCGGCGAACAGGTCCGACAGCAGGTAGATGGGACCGGCCGGCACCCCTGCCTGCTCCATGATGGACACCCACTGGCCGGTCGTCCGGGCCGCGAAGATCGGTTCCAGCAGGGGGATCAGGACGTCGCGGTGACGCACACGGTCGGGGTTCGTCCGGAAGCGGGGGTCGTCTGCCAGGTGCGGCGCGCCCACCGCCACCACGAACCGGCTCCAGATCGCCTCGCTGCCCACGGCAATGTTGATATACCCATCCTGGGTCCGGAAGGCCTGGTAGGGGACCAGCGACGGGTGCGCGCTGCCCAGGCGCTTCGGGTTCTCCCCGGTGGCGAAGTAGGAGCCCGCCTGGTAGGTCATCCAGGCGACCTGGCCGTCCAGCATGGAGACGTCCACGTGCTGCCCCTGGCCGGTCCGGTCGCGCACCCGCAGGGCCGCCAGGATCGCATAGGCGGCAAACATCCCGGCGGCGATGTCCGTGACCGCGACCCCGACCTTGACCGGCGGGCCGCCTTCTTCGCCGGTGATCCCCATCAGCCCCCCCATCCCCTGCAGGATCAGGTCGTAGGCCACCCGTTCGCGGTAGGGGCCGTCCTGCCCGAAGCCCGAGATCGAGCAGTACACCAGGCGGGGGTTGTGCGCTGAGACGGTCGCATAGCCGAAGCCAAGCCGGTCCATGGTGCCGGGTCGGAAGTTCTCGACCAGCACGTCGCCGCGGACGAGGAGCCGGCGGAGCACCTCCTGCCCCTCGGGATGCTTGAGGTTGAGGGTCAGGCTCTCCTTGTTCCGGTTGATCCCCAAAAAGTACGCGCTCTCACCATTCAGGAAGGGTGGACCCCAGCCGCGCGTGTCGTCACCGGTCCCCGGCGTCTCCACCTTGATGACACGGGCGCCCAGGTCCCCCAGCATCAGGGTGCAGTACGGCCCGGCCAGGGCCCGGGTCAGGTCGACGACCAGCAGATCCGACAGCGGCGCCAGGTCAGGCCTCAACGAACGCCACGAACCGGCAGAACGCGGCCTCGCCGCCCTTGAACCGGAACGGGAAGCACCCCACCCAGACCCTCTGGTTGAGGACGAGGTCGATCTCGCCGCCGACGTTCTCGACGTGGAAGACGCCTTTGGGAAACAGCATGGTGTGCGTGGCCTGATAGTCCTTCGGCCAGGGGAACGCCTGGTCCATGGACATGCCGATCTTCCGTTCCACCTCGGGGATCAGATCGCGCCGGGCATCCCGCACCTTGGTGTTGAAGGGGTGGTCGGTGGAGATGGCGTCGACGGCCAGCCAGCGGATCCCGCGGTCGAGCACCCACTCGCAGAATTCGGCGCGCGGCCCGGGGTGGCGCAGGAAGGACCGGGGCAGGTCGGGGCGGGCATCGGGGTGCTGCCGCTTCGTGTGTTCGGACCAGTCTTCGTTGTAGTAGGCGTGGTAGCCGGTGTGGATCACCAGGATGTCCCCGCGCTCGATGCGGATGTGGTATGTCTTTTCCCACTGCTCGAAGTGCTGGGGCCCGTAG
>JAVKID010000047.1:0-24104 GCA_031459655.1 Candidatus Fervidifonticultor octavus
ATCCGGTGGTTCCTGAACGAAGCGCGCTACGTGGGCGGGAGCACCATGGAACCGGTGCCAACCGACGTGGGCCTGTGGGTCACAGACGACGCCCAGGTCTGGGTGCACGGCCGGTACCGGGACACCTGGAGCCCGCTGCTGGCGACGGCGCCGGCCGGCAGTTCGGAAATCCGTGTGGACCCCACCTACGCCCAGGGATGGGAGGTCGGCGATCTGGTGGTCCTGACACCCACGACCCCGCCCGGCGGTGAAGGGTACCCTCGCGAGGATGAACGCAGGCGCATTGCCAGCGTCCTTGGCCCAGGACACTTCCGCTTGGACACACCGTTGCGTTACACGCATACGGCGAGCCGGGTCGCTTGGACCGACGCCTGGGGGGACAGTTGGACAGAGGTCCTGGCAGGGAAGGTCGCCAACCTGACGAGCAATGTCACCTTCGAAGCCGGCGACCCGAACCACCGCCCGCACATCATGTTCATGGGCCGGGCCACACACTACGTCGAGGACCTCGCCGTCATCGCCTTCTCCCCCGCCCCCCGCGACATCGGCACCATCACCACCCCCGGCGGAACCAAGTTGCTCCCCTTCGGCCGGTACGCCTGGCACAACCACATCCAGGACGGCGGATCCCGGGGCAGTTACCTGCGCCGGACACGTTTGTACGACGGGGTTGGCGACGGCCTGCACCTGCATGAGTCCTGGGGCATCGAGGTCACCGACCTGGTGGTGTACAACCAGGCGCGATTCCGCACCCGGACCGCCAACGGCGTCGTCTCGGCGCAGTCGCCGATCTACCTCGAGACCTCCATCGTCAACCGCTACGGAACCGACCAGCAAGGCCACGCGTGTGATGACTCCCGGATCGAACGGCCGTTGGTCATCTCGTGGGGATGGGGCGCCAGTGAGCGGTACTTCAACCATGGGATCCAGCTGTGGCCGTCGGTCAACTGCTCCGTGCTCGGAGCCGTGGCCGCGGGTGGCCTGGGCACCACAGGTTCCTCCGGCATCCACTGGCCCGAGGGCGGGGCGGGATATCGCGAGGAAGCGCATGCCTACCGTCTGGAGGCCTTCGCCGTGCGCTCTTCGGGCATCGCCTCCTGGCAGAACACCAGCCGTCCCACCAAGGAGCGCATCGTGGACGTGCTGACGTGGAACAACGACATCGGGGTCGGATGGGGGGCGTATCTTACCAGCTACTGGGGTCACCACTTCCGCGCCCTGGGCAACGCGGTGCAGTTCATCGACTGGGCGGCCCAGTGGGGCATCACCGGCTTCCTGGCCGACGGGATGGGCCGGTCCGGCGCCGTTGGCATTGAGATCGGCTACCATACCGTCCGCAACCCCGCCGAGAGCATCTACGAGGACGGGGTCGTCCGCAACGTCGCCCTCAACCTTCGGCATGAGCAGAACCCTGACGTCGGCCGCCCCTCGCTCATCCAGTTCGCCCGCGTCACCTGGGACGCCGCGCGGCGCATCCTCTTCGACGGGTCCGGCGTGCCGCCGGCCGGCAGCTGGTTCCGGATCCGCCAGCAACGGGGCCTGCCCCGGGTCGCCAACTTCACCCTCTACCGACGGGACGACCCCAACGCGCCGGCCGGCGCGGTGCTGGACACCGAATACAACGCGCGGCGCGTGGACAACGACACCGTCGGGACCAGACCGCCTGCCCCGCGTGTCTTCCTCCGGAGCCCCGCCGACGATACCATCGAAGCCGGCAACGTCACCCTGGTCGTCGACACCAACGCCACGTCGGTGGAGTTCTTCGAGGCCAATCGCCCCCTGGCGACCGTCCCCGTGGTCAGCGGACGCGCCACGCTGGTCTACGACATGAGCCGCCACCCGTACCGACGGGCGTACTTCTGGGCCCAGGCCTCCGCCGACGGCGTCGTGGGCACGAGCCGTGTGCTCAGGATCAGGAAATTCTAGATCGCGGCGCATCCCAGCACCGCCGAAGACCGCCGGACCACCGGCGGTCTTCGGCTTGCTCAGCGAATGCCCACCAGGAAGGCAGCCAGCTTGGCGTACTCCCGCAGCACAAAGGTCCGCTCGACGTCCCGGGTCCACCATCGCTCCATGGTGAAGTAGCTGTTGTCGATCCCCCAGACCCTGGCTTCCAGACGGCGCGGGGCGAACTCCGACTTGAAGACCCACGCGGTCCGCCGCGCATGATAGCCCGACGTGACCACAATGGCACGCCGCAGCCCACCCTGAAGCATCAGGTCAGCCGTGTACCGGGCGTTCTCCAGGGTGCTGTCCGCTTTGTCCTCGATGAGGATCCGCTCCCGGGCCAGGCCCTCGTCCGCCGCCGCCTCCGCCATGTGGCGAGCCGCACTCCCGGGTCCGCTGACGATCAGCACGCGCCCGTAGCCTTTCAGCACCAGTCGCGCGGCGGCCCGGGCGCGCTCCCCAATTCCATCGCCGCTGATGGCCACGACGACGTCCGCCGGCCCAAGGGGTTCCCGCACCACCAGGTAATCGCCGATCGCCTGCAGCACCACCGCGGGCACGGTGATCACAACGACAGACGCCGCCGCGAGGATGAAGAGGAGGCCGATCTCACAGGCACGGCTCATGCCCGGGGGGCCACCTGCGAGACCCCGCCGGCCGCCGGCAGCCCGCCGAAGACGCTAGTGACGGAGGCGCCGGGCTCCGGACCATTCCTGGTCAGCCGGGCGAGCAGGGCGCGGACGCCCTCGCTGTCCATGACCCGGACCAGTTGCTCCAGCTCCCTCAGGATCAACCGAAGGGTCACCTCGTCCACCTCGCCGTTGGACCGGACCTCGAGGATACGCTCGAACGCCGTGGGCGTCAGCCGCTCGTGGGGCATGACCAGTTCCTCTTCGATCTTCTCGCCGGCCCGAATACCCGTGTAGACGATCGGGATGTCCTTGTCCGGCTCCAGCCCGGACAGCCGGATCAATTCCCTGGCCAGGTCCACAACGCGGACCGGTTCGCCCATGTCCAGCATGAAGATGCTGGACCGCGAGGTCATCAAGGGCGTCTGGAGCACCAGGAGCGCCGCCTCGGCGATGGTCATGAAGAACCGGGACATCTCGGGATGGGTAATGGTCACCGGTCCGCCGCACCGGATCTGCTCCTGGAGGATGGGAATGATACTCCCGCGGCTGCCCAGGACGTTGCCGAACCGCACCGCCAGGAACCGGGTCTGCCTGCGGCGGCCGAGGGCCTCTGTGATCAGTTCGCCGGCGCGCTTGGTGTGCCCCATGACGCTGGAGGCGTTGACCGCCTTGTCGGTGGAGATGAACACAAAGGTCTCGACCCCGCTGCGCAGGGCCGCCTCGCCCACGGTGAGCGTGCCGAAGACGTTGGTCTTGACGGCCTCCTCGACCTCGCGTTCCATCATGGGAACGTGCTTGTAGGCGGCGGCGTGGAACACCAGGTGGGGCCGCGCAGTCTGCATGAGCCACTCCACGCGGGGCCCGTCCCGCACGTCGGCAATGGCGGTCTGCAGGACCGCCTCTGACCGCTCCCGCTGGAACTCCTGTTCCAGGTCGAACAGGCCGGACTCGTTGAGATCCACGGCGACCACGCGGCCCGCGCCGAGCCGGACGAGCTGGCGGACGAGCTCCGATCCCACCGATCCGGCCGCGCCGGTAACCAGCACGCGCTTGCCGGCGAAGTAGGTCTTCAGCGCATCATACTGGATGCGCACCGGAGGCCGCCCGAGCAGATCGTGGGGTCTGACTTCCCGGATGTCCTTCATCGCGGCCCGGCCCGCCAGCCACTCGTGCATGCCAGGCAGGACCTTGATCCTCCGCACCCCGGCCCGCCGGACGTCGTCGATGATCTCTCGCAGCGTCGCCAGCGGCGCCGAGGGAACCGCCACCAGCACCTCGTCCACCTGCTGCTCGCGGACGATCCGCGGCAGGACCTCGCGTCCCCCGTGCACGCGGAGGCCGCGGATGTAGGCGCCGTGCTTGGCGGGATCGTCGTCGACAAATCCGACCAGATGGTAGTCGGCGTCGCCGCTCTCCTCCAGGGTCTGCGCGATCCGCGTCCCCGCCGCACCCGCCCCTACCAGCAAGAGCCGGCTGGCTCCGCGCCGGTGCCGCCGCATGCGCAGCGCCTCGCGCTGGAGTCGCCATCCCCGCCGGCTGGCCCGAAACAGGGTCACGGCGCACGTGGTCAGCACATAATCCAGCAGGAGCACCGAGCGGGGAAAGGCCCCCAACACCTCGTAACGACGGAAGGCCAGGACCACGGCGGTCATCGTGCCAAGGGCCAGGGTGTTCGCCTTCACGATGTTGATGAAGTCGTTCAACCCTACCGCCCGCCAGGTGAGGCTGTACAACCGGTAGACGACGTGCCATCCCAGTTTGATCGGGATGAGCACCGCCAGGAGCAACGGCACGTCGGCGAGATAACGGGCCGGAATCGCCCCATCAAACCGGATGAGGTAGGCGCCCACCAGAGCCCCCACCCAGATCAGCAGGTCTCCGGTAAGGAAGACGGCCACGCGAACCGCACCGGTGGGCCGAAGCCTAACCGCGCGCATGGACCACCACCGCCTCCCTCAGGCCCCTGACGACATCGTGCACCTGCTCCCGCGTCAGCCCGCCGAAGAACGGCAGGGCGAGCGTCCTCCGCGAGACGTCTTCGGCGACGGGGAAGTCGCCGGCCCGATAGCCCAACGCCGCAAATTGCGGCGCCACGTGGATCGCCGGGAAGTACGGCCGCGCGGCAATCCCGCGGCGCTCCAGTGCGTCCATGACCCGATCGCGATCGATCCCATGACGCAGGCGGACCACATAGACGAACCACGCCACCCGCGCCCACGGGGCCGCCTGGGGACGTTCGACCTCCTCCACATCGGCCAGCGCCGCATCGTACCACCGGGCCACCTGCTCGCGGCGCGCCAGCAGTTCGCCGATCCGGCGGAGCTGCGCCACGCCCAGCGCCGCCGACAGTTCGTCCATGCGGTAGTTGAACCCGAGGGCCTCGTGCTCCAGCCACTGGGCGTGGGGACGGCGGCCCTGGTTGCGGGCCATCCGGCAGTAGTCGGCGACGGCCTCGTGCTGGGTCACGACCATTCCGCCTTCGCCCGTGGTGATCTGTTTGTTGGGGTAGAAGGCAAACACCGCGGCATCCGCCAGCGCCGCCTCGCTCACCCAGGTATCTTCCGCCGCGGACCAGTATTGGGACCCGAGGGCTTCACAGGTATCATGGACGAGGCGCAGGTTGAACGTCCGGGCCACCTCGCGAAACCCGTCCATCGCCACGGGATGCCCAAAGACCGAGACGGGCAGGACGACGTGCAGCGGTGCTCCTGTGGTGCGGTTGACCCACCGATCGCACTGGGGCCGGTACCTGCTCCTGATGAGCGCCTCGACGGCCTCCGGGGCCAGGTTGAGGGTCTGCGGGTCCACATCGCAGAACACCGGCGTCGCCTGCTCGAAGAGGATGACGTTGGCGCTGGCGATGAACGTGAACGGGGTGGTGATTACGTCCACCCCGGGACGGACGCCGACCGCGCGCAGGGCGAGGTGCAAACCGCAGGTCCCGTTGGCCACCGCGATGGCATGCCGGACCCCGACAAAAGCGGCGAAGCGCTCCTCGAACTCCACGACCTTGGGCCCCATGCTCAACCAGGGGGTGCGCAGGACGCTCAACACCTCCTCCACCTCGACCTCCGACAGGTCGGGACGGGAGAGCGGGATCTGCGGGGAACCCATTGACCGCGACACCGTCAGCCGTCAAGTGGCTTGCGGAACAAGCCCATGTAGAAGATCCGCTCGCCCGGTCGCCGCGGGCGCTGGTGCGCGCCGTGCCGCTTCGGCTGGGGGATGACCAGCGGTGGCAGCCCGCGGGTCTCGCAGAACTCCAGGTAGGCATCGTTGGCATGGACCACGTTGCTGGTCATCACCCCCCCGGGGCGCAGATACGGCCAGACCAGCCCCCAGGTGTGCAGCATGCCCTCGTAGGCCGTGTCCGAATCGTAGAACAGATAGTCCACCGGAGCGATGCGCGCCAGCAGGCGGGGGAGCACGCGGCGGTCGCTGCCAAGATGCAACTCCCACCGGTGGCGGAGCCGCTTGGGAACCGCGGCGCCGGTGTACGGGACGAGCCCCGGACGGAACCGGGGAAGGTCGACGCTGTAGAGCCGACCCGCGCCGTTGTCCTCCAACGCCTGCAGGATGACCGCCGTGCTGTAGCCGTGAGCCACGCCGGTCTCGAGCACCACTGCCGGCCGCGCCAACCGCACGATGGCGTAGCACGCTTCGAGGAACCCCGGCCCGCCCATCCTACGCGCGCGATCCGGAGGCTGGTAACAATCGAGATCAGCGACGATCCGGCGAAATCCCTCGGCGGCGAGGGCGTCTGCGACCATCTTCGTCTCCACGCCCAAGAGCCTGGCCAACCCGACTTCCGGGGCCTCGACCGCGCTGGCGTACTCCCCGATACGCCGCTGGTGTCGACTGGAGGAGAGGCGAGACTTGGCCTTGCGCACCACATCGGCCACCACGGCGGGATCGCGCGCCACCCGCTCCACGACGGCGGCGGCTTCCGCCAGCAGACGGCTCACCGGCTTCCTCCGGCCGGCTGCTGTCTCCCCGGCACCGACCGGCGACTGCCACCCCGCGGCCTTTCCAACGCCTCCCATTCCGGCACCAGCCAGACCAGCAGCGCGCGCCGGACGCCGGGGGAGAGGGCGGCCAGCGGCGTCCCGACCACAACCGCCAGATCCCGCCACCACGTCCTCCGCTGCACGTAGGCCAGTTCCAGCGCGATCTTGCGCGGCAGGACGTCTTCGTAGTAGGCGCACTCCGGATCGGACGCGGCGGCGAGCACCTCTTCCTCGTCCACGAAGGCCAGGGCGCTGATACCGGTGAGCCCCGGGAGGGTCCGGTAGACGGCTTCCGCCAGCGGGCGGGGAATCGCTTCAATCTCGTTTGGCGTCAGCGGCCGCGGGCCGACCAGGGTCATCTCGCCGCGCACCATGTTGAGCAGTTGCGGCAGTTCGTCCATCTTCAAGAGCCGCAGGACCCTGCCGTAACGGGTGACCCGCGGATCCCCCCGCACGGTGACGGTGGAAGCGGCTTCCGCCCCATTCACCATCGTCTGGAACTTGAAGAGCACAAACGGCCGAAGCCCCCGGCCCACCCGCACCTGACGGAAGAGGGTCCGGCCGAACAGGAGGCGGTTGGCGACCATCAGGATCACGAAGAGCGGCGAGATGGCCAGAAGCGCCAGCGCCGCGCCGATGGCGCCAAGCCGAGACCCGTTCATCATCGGACCTTGGACCCGCGGAGACGGTCCGGCAGGTCCCACCGCGGTGCCGGCGTCCCTGCCGGGCTCAGGCGCCTGAAGGCCCAGCGCAGGCGACCCACCAGCGGCATCGGGTCGGCGACGGCAAACCAGGCGGTCTCCCGAACGCCCCGCACCGACCGGGCCCACGCGCGGAAACCGAGCCGACCGGCACGCCACAAGCGCGCGCAGACCAAAAAGTCCTCCTCCAGCATCCACTTGCGTCCTTCCCGAATCGCGCCAGGCGCCACCGTCTGCCCGACGGCATCCAGGTAGGCGATGCGCGCGATGTCCAGGCCGCCCTCGTCCACGAAGAGCCGGAAGGCGGCGCCCAGCCGGGGGTTGACGTCCAGCAGTTTGTAGCGCCCGTCGCGGGCGTCGAACCGGTAATCCACGTCCACGGGTCCCCGGTAGCCCACGCCGTGCAGGAACCGAACCGTCATGGCCTCCAGTTCCGGGTTTCGCTGACAGACCCCCAGCGACGCCACACCGGCATCCGCAGGAGACTGCCGGACCTTTCGCCCCGCATAGACCGCCAGGCACCGACCGCGGTTATCAAAGTAGCCGTCAACCATCCAGGCCGTCCCATCGGCGCCAGGTATGAACTCCTGCAGCATGAGGTTGGTCCGTTCACCGGATGACAGGTTCTGGTAGAACGATCGCGCCTCGGCACGGCTGCGGCAGATCACCTTCCTGGTGCCGCCAGGGGTGCACGGGTCGATTCCTTTGGCGATCACCGGCAGGCTGACAGCCGCGAGGAAGTCCTCGATGTCGTCCCACGAGGAGGGAAAGAGGCTTTGCGCGGTGGGGATCCCGTGCTCCCGCGCCAGGCGGTCGAGGTGTCGTTTGTCGATCAGCGCCCGCACCAGTCTGGCAGGCGGTAGTGACACCTGGAACCGTTCTTCCAGCACCTCCGCGTGGTCGGCTACCAGCAGCGCGCTGGTGTCCGATGTCGGGAAGAGCACCGCGCGGCGCCCGAGGTCTCGGCCCAGGGCCAGCAGGAAGTCCACCGAATGGCGGGGTGATGCCCGGGCGAAGTCCCAGAGGTAGACGCCGGCCCAGTACCGGGACGCCAGGGCAGGCGCATCCGGCCTGGCGGCCGTCGCGTAGACGAGGATCCCCAGGCGCCCCAGGCTCCGCGCTGCTCCCAGACCGCCGTATCCGGCATCCAGCACCACAGCCGGGGCACCGTAGGCCGAACCGACCGCGCGAGCCACCGACGTCCCCCCAATCACTCCTGCCCGTCGGTTCCACCTGCCACATGATCGACGGCGGGCAGGCGCCCCCGGGGAAGAGGCATGACATAGACCGCGGCGGCTTCTCCCGGATGAATCTCGGCCTGGGCGTGCAGGGTGAATCCAACCCGCTCGTACAACCGACGGGCGGCGTCGTTGGTGCCTCCTGCCGTGACGCGCACCGCTTCGACGCCTCTGGAGGCGAACTCCGACAGCACGGCCCGCACCAGCGCATCGGCCACCCCGGCGCCCCGGGCCGTCGGCTCCAGCGCGATGGAGACCAGTTCGGCCTGAGGCAGCACACCCGAAGCCGCATACCGCGTCGTCTGCCACAGACGCCGCCACCGGGCCGCCCCAGCGGCCGCCACCAGCGTGCGGGTCACCAGCCCCAGATGTCGCCGCAGGAATTCCAGGTAGAAGCGGCGCCAGTGGACCACGCCGGAGGCGAAACCCGCAATGCGTCCTTCCTGCTCCGCCACGAACCCGAAACCCACAGGCGAATGGATCAGGGTGCGGTAGAATGCGGTCACGAACTCTTCACCCAGCTGCGAGAGCAACCCCCAGTGGATCTGACGCATGTGCAGGGCGGCCATCGGCAGGCTATCGGACGTCTCGGCTCGCCTGATGTGCACGGTCGGTGCGCTCCCAAACGCTGTGCGGGTCTAGGTACGGGTCTCCGACACGGCGATGGCGGCCAGACCCCTCTTCTCCTGCAAGAGCCGGCGGTAGACGCCCAGTGTCGTGGCGATCACGCGGCGCTCGTCGAACTCCTCCAGGGCGCGCCGACGACTCTCCCGTCCGAAACGCACGCGCTGGTCGCGATCGTGGAGCAGCCGTCGCACCGCTTCGATCAAGCGCGGGGCATTGCGTGCAGGGACCAGGAACCCGTTCTGGCCGTCGCGCACCACCTCGCGACATCCCCGGATGTCCGTGAGCACCAGCGGCAGGCCCATGGCTGCGGCCTCCACCGCCGCGCGCGGGAATCCTTCTCGATAGGACGCCAGCACAAAGATGTCCATAGCGGCGTAGAGCGGCGGCATGTCGGTCCGCATGCCGAGGAAGCGAACGACCCCGCGCCGCTGCAGATCGTCGAGAACCGCCGCCGGCACGGCGTCGCCTTTCCCGGGCTCGTGGGGTCCAACCACCAGCACGACCGCTCCGGGTTCGCCGGCGGTCAGGGCCTCCGCCAGGGCGAAGACCTCCCGGTAGCCCTTCTCCCACACCAGGCGCCCCACGGTCCCTACCACGACGGCCTGCCGATCGAGGCCCAACTGCCTTCGGACCGCCGCGCCGTCTATCCGGTCGGGATCGAACACGTCGAGGTTCACACCGTTGCCCAGATAGGCCGAGCGCTCAGGGTCAACCACGCGCGCCGCCCGCAGGGTCGCCAGGTCCTCCAGGCTCTGCGAGAACTCGAAGTCCGACCAGCGGGCAGCCGCCCGCTCCAGCCACAGGAAGAAGCCCCGTCGGAGGGCGGACCCCTCCATGCCGTAGAGGCCGTGGAAAGTGTTGACAACGATGGGCACCCCGGCCACCCGGGCCGCCAGTCGCCCCAGCACGCGCGCCTTCGGGGTGTGGGTGTGGACGATGGTCGGCCGGTGCTGGCGCAGGGTGCGGACCAACCGAACAAAGGCGTCCAGGTCGGCCAGCGGCGCCCACCGTCGGCGCAACGACGGCACCGGAATGTGCTTCACCCCGTCGCGCTCCAGGTCGGCTGTCCACGGCCCCGGGGCGCTGATCGCCACCACCTCAAAACCCTCCCGGGCGAAGCCCTTGAGCTGATCACAGAGCAGGAACCGCAGGCTGAGGTCCACGGTGGTCAGGTGCGCCAGCCGCACCCGCGTCGGGTCAGACATGGACATGCCCGGCGTGGTCTGCGGGCCAGGGCTGTGCAGTGGCTCGCCTCCCCGGCGCCTGTCCCAATCGGGCCAGCCGCCTCGCCAGCCGCAGCCGCACCATATCTCCCAGCCTCGGCCAGCCGTAGTATCCCGGGATGAGATCGTCGTTGAGCGGACACGGAGGCGGGAGGTGGCCGGCCTCTTGCGCGAACCTCACGACCCATGCCAACAGCCCGCCGCCCAGGCGCTTCTTGGCGGTCAGGATCTCCCACAGCCCGCAGCCGTCCATCCGAACCGGCCCCTGCGCCAGCACCGGGCCCGCGTCAGGATCCGGGGACATGGCGTGCACGCACGCGTACCCCCAGATCTCGCCGTGCAGCGCTTCCCAGAACGTCCCGAACAGCCCGCGGTAGGCCGGCAGCCTGCCGTTGTGGACGTTGACGCCACCAATCGCCGGCAGACGCAGCACGTGGGGCCTGAACACCTCCGGGGATCCCGCCGACACCAACAGATCGGGCTCGATGCGCTGGAGGGCTGCCAGCCCCTCGCCGCGGTTGAGGCTGGCGACCCTGTAGAAGGCCCCGGCTCCTGCAAACACCTGGTGTGGGGCCTGGCGCAGGACGAACCGGATCTGCTGACGCAACCGCCACGCGCGGACGCCGTCGCGCAGGCCGAACAGCAACATTCCGTCGACGACCGCACGCCACGCCGGGGCGCGGCGCCGCCGCGCGAGGAACATCACCGCCGCCGGCGGCGGGCCGCCTGCGCGTCGGTAGGCGCCCCAGAACTCGCCCGCCAGCGGGTCGTCGTCGGTCGTCGCTACCACGAGGCGCACGCCGCCACCTCAGAGATGGTTCGACACTGATAGCCCAACGAACGGACCGTCTCCACAAACGCCTGCAACGGCCGCAACCACTGCGGGCCCACGCTGCGGGTGTGGCGCGGCGGGGTGCCGGGGGGGAACTCCATGGCCGACGGCTCCACAAACTCCCACGGATGACAGTAGAAGTTCACCACCGGCGAGCACTTCGCCACCAGCCGGGTCACCCGCATCGTCCCCCGCAGTCCCACAAATCGCAGCGTGCTCATATTCAATGGGAGCAACCAGGCCGACGGCGGGATTTCCAGTACGGGGCTGGTACCCCGACGGGCCGGGCGCTCGCGGTCGGGATGGTAGGGCGCCAGAGGCGCGCGGAAGTAGTCCAGGTGGTTGACCACACCGAGCAGGCCGTCGAACCGCCGCGCCGGCACCGACGAATCAATCGTGTAGCCCAAATCCTCCAGCAACCCAAACGTCGCGGCGTCGGTCCAGAGGAAGGGGGCGCGAAACGCCCTCGGCGCTCGCCCGACCACATCCGCCACCGCCCGCGTCGCCTGCAGCAGCCAGGCCCGGCGGGCGTGCAGCGGGGTAAAGCGGTAGTTCTCAGCCCGAAAGCGCGGCATCGGGTGCTCCCAGCCGTGGACGCCGATCTCGTGCCCCGACCGGACGGCTGACCGGATCAGATCGGGGTAGGCCAGGCAGAAGCGCCCGGTCGCGAAGAGCGTGGCCTTCAGGCCCGCCTCGTCGAACAGACGGAGCAGCGCGGCGAGGCCGGCACCGGACCCCGGAACCCAGTCGGCGTCAACGGTGCACAGGAAGTGCGCCACGTTCGGTCTCCCAGCGTCTCAGCGCATCCTGGGCTTCCGCCCACTCGGCAGTCCCTTCACCGTCACGGCCATAGGCCGACGGTGGTTCGGACCGGGGGTCGATGGTCTTGCCGAGGATCCCCAGCAAGCCGTCCTTGAATCCCCTGGCCATCATCCAGGCCTTGTGCGGGCCCCGCTCCTCGCGGAAGAAGATCACCGCCATGCGGCCACCGATACGGACCACCGTCTTGAGGCGCCTCCACCAGCCCTTCTTCAGGTGAAACCGATAGAAAACGGAGTTCCTGGTCTGGTAGTACAGTTTCCAGCCCGGAAACCCCCGGCGCGGCCGGTGCGTGCCATGCCAGACCGCCGCCCGCGGAGAGACCGCGATCTCGTAGCCTGCCAGGTCGCGGATGCGGTGCAGGAAGTACTCGGTGTCCTCCAGGTGCCAGAAGAGGTCGGCCCTGGGGACGCCGATGGTCCGCACGATCTCCGCGGGGATGAGCATGGCGCGCCAGGCCACCCCGTGCTTCTGGTCGAGGGGCAGTCGGGTGGGGAACACCACCCTGGGGCGTGGGCCTCCTGCCTCGGTCAGGAGGTACTCCAGGCACCGCGGGGACACGACCACATCGTCGTCGAGCGCCCAGATGAAGTCGCATCCGCGCCGCATCGCCTCGGTGAATCCGGCCGCGAACCCCCCGGCGGGCCCGAGGTTCTCGGGGAGCCGGAGGACGCCCACCTGGGGGAAGTGCGCGGCGATATGCTCGGCCGTCCCGTCGGCGCTGGCGTTGTCCACCAGAATCACCTCGTCCGGCGGCCGTGACTGCCGCAGGACCTCGTGACATCTCAGTGCGGCTCCCTCAAGCCGGTTGTGGGTCAAGATGACCGCGCTGACCTTAGGGCTTGGGGCGGCCCACATGCTCTGGATCCCTTCAAGTGGTCCGCGGCACCTCGCCGCCGGCACCTGACGGCCGCGGCACAAGCCATCCCGTGACACAGCGTTTCGCCGCCCGGCCGGCCTCGTAGAGGCCCACGAAGCCCGTCGACAGGCTGAAGGCCGTACGAGTCAGAGAGTCTCCCCAGTCCACGGAGTGTCGGAACATCGCGAAGGGATCGCCCCGCCCCAAGACGTTCCGCCCCAGCCGCAAACCGAACGCCGCGGCATACCCCAGCTCCCGAAGCACGGGCACCGCCCGCGGGTCAGCCATGCCGTACGGAAAGGCAAACAGCAAAGCCCCGCCCCCCAGTTCCCGTCTGAGATCCTCATCCGCGCCGCGGATTTCGCCTTCAAGGCGCTCCAGTGCCAGGCTCGGCAGTGCCGCGTGCGTCCGGGTGTGCGACCCCACCGCGAGGCCGTCTGCGGCCAACCGCCGCAACTCATCCCAAGAGAGCACCCACCAATCGGAGGTATCGACAGGGCCCAGGCTCCTCCGGAGTGCCTGCAGCCGTTCGGACAGCTCGTCGGGCGGCAGCGCTTTCAGGAAGCGGTTCAGCGCCCGGACGGCCCTCGATCGGTCTAAGGGAGTGCGCAGTGGAAGCCGCCCGAGCCCGAAGGCGACAACCTCGTCGGCTGCGGTTCCACTCACGAGCTCATGCAGTTCGTCCCACCAGAACGCCGTCTGCGTTCCGGGAAACGCCGTGGGGACGAAGAGCACGGCCGGGACCCCATGGCGCTTGAGCACAGGCCAGGCCGCCTCCAGGAAGTCTCGATACCCGTCGTCGAAGGTCACCAGCACCGCGTGCCATGGCAATGGCGCCTGACCGTGCAACGCGGCTGCGACCTGACTGCCTGTCACAGGGACGTAGTGGCGCACCAGGTAAGCCATCTGGACATCGAGCGCCTCGACGTCCGCGCTCAGGACGTCTGGGTCGCCGCGCCACGCTTGCCCGGGGATCCGCACCCGATGGTAGACGAGCACCCGCAGCACCTGGTCGCGGTCGACATCCAGCCTCCGGGCCAGCCAGGTCAGCGCCAGCGTGTGCCTGCCCATGGGGTCTATAGACGGACCGGCGAACCGATCCTAGACCTCCACGGCCCTAACCCGGTGCGCAGAGCGCGCAGCCGTGTCGGCCGCGAATTTCGCAAAGACCTCTTCCAGGGCCTTCACGCTGTGCGCCAGGTCATAGTGCGTCCTCACCCACTCCCGGGCCGCGGCGCCGAGCCGCACGGCCAGGGCGCGATCCTCCGCCAGGCGCACCAGGGCGGCGGCGAGGTCCGCCGGTGAACGGATGTCGGTCAGGAGCGCGACCTGACCGTCTCCCGTGATCTCCCGCAGGGCCGGAATCCGGCTGAGCACACATGGCTTGCCGGCCGCCATGGCCTCGAGGACTGCGTTGCCCAACCCCTCGAACAGGGAGGGAAAGACGAAGATGTCCGCGGCCGCCAGCAGGGCGGCGGCATCCCACCGATCCCCCAGGAGCGCCACGCGGTCCTCCAGTCCCTCCCGGCGGATGATCGCCTCCAGCGTCGGACGCATGGGCCCCTCCCCGGCGATCATCAGACGCGCCGAGGGGAACCGTGAGAGGACGGCCGGCATGGCGCAGATGGCATACTGCTGACCCTTCTGCGGCACGAGCCTGCCGATGTTGAGCACCAGCGGGTAAGCGTTTGGCCACCCCAGGGCAGCCCGCACGGCCGTGACATCCGCCGATTGCCCGCTCGCCTGGCCGTCAAACGCGATCCCGCGAGGAACAACCGCGATCGCTTCGGGCGGGAGACCAAGCTGACGGATCGCCGAGGCCTTCACGCTCTCGGTGATCGCGACGTACCGGCTCCCCCACCACCTGGCCGTCACGCGGTCCGCGACCCGCACGAGCCGGACCTTCCACGGGCTCAGACGCGGATTGTCCAGGTACCACTCGGGCTCGTAGGCGGTGTTGACCAGCGTGGTGATCACCGGGGTGCCCGTCAGGTATCCCACCAGACGCCCCACGACGGTCGGGCGGTAGAGCACGGTGTGGAGGACCTGGGGGCGGACCCGCTTCACGGCGCGGTGTAGCCGGAGGAACGTCCGCGGCAGGTCGCCGTCCGCCCTCACCCCGAGGGTATGCAGCGCGATCCCGGCACGGCGAACCTGCTCGGCAAAGCGCCCGACCTGCGCCAGGGTGCAGACCTCATGCCGGAATCGTGTCGGATCGCTGTGCAACAGGAACGCGACGAGCTGCTGCTCGGACCCCCCGGTGCCGAGCCCCTCGATGACGTGCAGAATGGCGATGCGCCGGAGGCTCACGGGCTACGCGCGCACCCTGGCGACCACCGCACGCGCCAGTTCCTCTCCATCCAGGTACGAGCGGAGCTTGAGCCTGAACAACCAGGCGCGGTCGCTCCGCTGAATCGGCCGCCGCCACAGGGCCAGCGGATCAAGAGCACCGAAGGGGTTCTTGCCGCACCCTCCGCGGACCGCGGTTCGAAAGAAGGCTCCAACCTCGCGGCGCACCGGTGGCGTCAGGGCGCCCCACGGGTAGGCGAAGTGCAATGGCGGGCGTCCGGTCCGATCGGCGATACACCGGTAACTGCGCTCGACCTCATCGCGCACTTCCTGCAGACTCAAGCGAGCAAGATCGCGGTGAGTATGCGTGTGCGCCCCCACCGAGATCACCCCCGTGCCGACCATCTCCCTCACCTGCGCCCACGTCAGGGGGATGGGCCGGGACGCGGCGCGTGCATAGTCGCCAAAGTCGAACGCCTGTTGGGATTCAATGTACTGCGTGGCAAGGTAGACTGTGGTCGGGATCCGGTAGTGCACCAACACCGGCAACGCCTGCTCGTAGAGATCCCTGGACCCGTCGTCGAAGGTCACTGCGATGGCATCGTCTGTGGCGTCGGGTGCGGCGGAAACTCCTCCTGCGATCAAGTCGTCCAGCGACACCAGACGGCAGTGCCTGCGGAGGTAGGCCATCTGACGGGCGAATTCGGCCACGGGCAGATCGATGTCGCTGCTGGTCCCGCCGCCGACGCGGTGGTAACCGAGGATGACCAAGCCGGGCCGGCGCTCGCGGAACAGCATGCCGTAGGGCAATGCAGCCAGTTTCATCAGAAAGTGCGCCGCGGACACGGGTTCCCTACTCGGCGACCCCGACGAGACGCCCGAAGGGCCTGGGCAGGGCCTCGCGCACCGCGCCGATCAGGCCCAGCATGGCGTGGCGTTGCATCGCCCACAGCACGCCGACGTACACCAGACCCCCCAGCGCCACCAGCACCACCAGAGTCGGCAACGCCGGCACAGCGGCCGCCTGGAGCGCCCAGCGGGCCGGCCACACGGCAGCGGCCATCAGCGCACACCCGGTGATGGCGGGAACCATCGCCTCCCATAGTTCTGGAAGCGTGACGCCGGTCGCCTGCCTTAGAAACCGGTACCCGAACGGGGCGAGGACCATGGTGGCCGCCAGGTAGCCCGAGGCGACCCCCACGATGCCCCACCGCAGCCCCAGCGCAAACGCCGGCACGTACACCAGCACCGATAGCACCGAACCCTTCAGGTGCAGTTCGGGCCGGCCGCTGGCCTGGAGGCCGCTGGGCCCCAGAGCGGTCGTCATCGCGACGAATCCCGCCAGGGCGAGCAGGCTGACCACGGGTCCTGACGGTTCCCACTTGGTCCCGAAGAAGACGACCACGAGGAAGGGGGCGACCAGGGCCAAGCCGGTCATGACCGGCATGAGGATCATCGTCGCGTACCTCGTCGCCAGCAGGAACCCCCGCCGAAAGCGCCGTTCATCCCCCTGCAGCCGGGAGAGCGCGGAGAACATCACGCGGTGGACGATGGCCGTGAAATCGTTGAGCGGCGCAGCGAAGATCGCGAAGCCAAAGGCGTAGAATCCCAGGTTGGAGGCTCCCAGATACCTCCCGACGAGGAGGTTGTCGGCATTCCTGATGAGGTAGTTGAACACCCTGGACAGCAGCAACGGGCCGCCGAACGACCAGAGGTCCCGGAACTTCGCCCATGAGAAGCGCCGCCGGGGTCTCCATCCGGTCGCGCGGTAGAGGAGTATGGTGTTGGCCACCGTCCTGACCAACTCCTGACCCACCAGGCTCCAGACTCCCATCCCCGCGGACGCCAGGGCCACGGCGACCGTCCCGGCGATGACGGTCGAAGCGACCGATCGGAGGGCCAGCGCACGGTAGTCCAGACGCCGTGAAATCATCGCCACGTGTGTGGCCGATCCCGCCGCAATCACGAACCGGAGGGACAGGAACAGCACCACGGCGCCGACCCGCGGCTCGCGCAACACGATGCCCAGGATCTCCCCCGAAGCCGCGACGATCAGGAAGAGCACCGCTCCCGCGACCAGGTTAGCCCAGAACGCCGTCGAGAGGTACTCGTCATCGACCTCTCGCCGCTGGACGATGGCCGCGCCCAACCCCAGGTTGGCAAAGAGCCTGAAGAAGGCGGCCGATGTCGCCGCCATGGCCAGCAGGCCGAAGTGCTCCGGCAACAACAGGCGCGCCAGGACGACGGCAAACCCCAGGTCGATGATCCGGCTGCCGATTTGGTCACCGGCCAGCCAGATGGCTCCTCGGACCGCGACGGTGTCCATGCGTTGCGTTCCGCCGTTGGCGTCGCGGTCGACCATGCTCAACGGCCGCGTCCCCCGGCTGGCTCGCGTTCCCGCGGCAGCCCCGCATAGGCGACCAGCATGAACAGAAACGGGAACAGCTGCGACGCCCGCTGCCGGGCCAGGATGCCGAAGTTGCCGATCGCTGAAAAGAAGAAGATGAACAGCGCGACGTAGACCACAACATGCAGCACATACCCGTCGCGCCACGCCGCGCGGAGCGCTTCCACCATGCTGCGCCGCCGCCACACGATCAGCCCCAGCAACAACATCCCTTCCAGCGATGCCACCATGGCTCCGAGGTTGTGGGCTTCCCACGGAAACGGTCGGATGAGGATAGTGGGGATGGCCATGGCAAACCCGCCCGGGGTGCTGACGTCCACCTGCTCGAACGCGGAGCCGCCCCGAGCGGCCTCCTGGCGTTCTTCGATATTCTGGAGCACTGCCTGGGTCCCCAACTCCTCGAGCCCCACGTAGCCCGAGGCCGTCCGCATGGTCAGCGCCGCCAAACCCGCCACCGCCAGCACCCCCAGCAGACGCAGGGCAGGGGCCAGCAGCCCCGCCCGGATCGGCCTCACGAGCATCGAAGCCCCGAAGGCCACGGCGAAGATCGCCGCCACGTGGGGGCGGATCACCAGGACCCCCCCCAGGCCCGCCAGCAGCCACCAGACCCCGATCACCTCCACGCGCCGCTGGAGCCGGGCCGCGCCATAGGCAGCCATCCCCATGGCGAAGATCACCAGCGCGTCTTTGCCCAGGCTGCTGGTCCACAACAACATGGAGGGGTACAGGAAGACCAGGACCATGTAGAGCCGCCGGTCACTTCTGGGGAACGCGCTACAAAACGCCAGGTAGAAAAAGAGCATCCCCAGCAGCCCGAGCCACACCCAGATGACCGAGACTCCGTTGAACGTCACACCGAACGTGTAGTAGGCGAAGCCGGTCAGCACCCGGACGACATCGGATCCCAGCCTCCCGAACTCCTCAGGCCACACCCCGCGCGCGAGTCCCCCGGCGATGAATCGGCCCCGTGCATCATACGCCCAGGCATCGCGCAGCAGTCCGCTGTAGTATCGGAACACCAGCGCGCCAATCTTGAGCGCGAAGCTCAACCACAGAATTCCCAACAGCACCCGCCCCTCGGGGGCGACGCGGCTCACCGACCAAAAGAGGACCAACGAGAACAGCACCAGCGCGCTCACGATGACGCCCGCGAGCAGCGTCTCCTGGTCGTTCGAGACCAGAACGACCGCGATGGCCAGCGCCACCGCCACCAGGAACGGCGCCGCCTTCAGATCCACGGATCGCTGCAACCGTCCCAGCGCCGAACCGCCGTGCATGCCTCAGAAGACCTCCAGATCGCCCAGCGAGAAGTGCCAGGCGGACAGACGGGTGGCGGCCACCTCGGACGCCGCGGGGCTCAAGGGACGCACCGTGAGCGCCGGCCCCATACCGGGCAGCGGGATGAACCCGGCGCGGACCAGCGCCTGCGCCTGGACGGTGCGCCTCGCAGCGTGAGCGACCAGATAGTCGGCGTCAACCACATCGGCCACGTCGTGGAGCAACGCGACCGCCTCATCGACCATCGCAGACTGGATCAACAACTCGCAGAGCACAACTTCCCGCAGGCCCCGACGGCGGTTGGGCCTCAGCACGACAGCGGCGGCGGGCGTCGGCGCATGGCGCCAGCACGCGTAGTAGGGGAGGCCCGACGCCGCACCATACCGCCACTGCAGGAAGGCGGTCGTCCTCGGCGTCCGGAGCCGCCCGCCAGCGAGCCGGTCGTCTTCACGAAGGAGCCCCTCCAGGTCGAGGTCCCCCGACACGAGCGCCTGGACGGGGGCGATCGGTGCACGGAGCGCCGGACCGTCACCATCGGCGACATCCCCCCGGGCTGCCAGAGACCGGGCGACGCGCAGCGGCCTCAGGACTTTGACGAGCAGGCGTGGCTTCCCCACATAGGTCCATCCCATCTTGAGGTACCCGGCCCGGCTGATCGGGTTGGGCGTATTGAAGATCAGGTCCACGCCCTCACTCCGGGCGTGCTCGACTGCCAGCCGGGTCAACCGGGTGAAGACACCGAAGCCGCGGAAGTCGGGGTGCGTCGCCGTATCGACCGCCCGCACCGCCGTCAGGGTGCGGCCCCCATGGCAAAACTTCCACCGCATGAAGGCCCGCAGCCCCACAATCCGCTCGTTGACCGCGACCAGGAGCAACGAAGGTCCAAAGGGGGTCTCGAAGTGCTTCCACCGCCAGAACGCCACGCTCCGGTCGAATGCCCGTCCGGCCCCCAGGACCTCCCGCAGCAGCGCCAGGACCCCCTCCTCGTCTCCGGCACGGTATGGGCGAACGGTGATCTCCGGCGGGCTCGCCAGCATCGGCGGAGCGCTACCCATGGAGTCCGATCACCTTCCGGTACACGCCTTCAACCGTCGCGACCATCTCCGCCATACCGTAGCCCTGGTGCACGCGTGCCCGCGCCGCCCGCCCCATGCGCTCCCGGCGATCCGGATCGGCCAGCAGTTCCAGGATCCCCTCCGCGAGGGCGTCCACATCCCCGGGGGGGACCAGGACACCGGTCTCGCCATCGACTGCGACCTCGGGCACCCCCCCGACCCTGAAGGCCACCACCGGCCGCCCCAGCGCCATGGCCTCCAGCAGCGAGATCGGCAACCCTTCGTGCAGCGACGGCAGCACGAAAAGGTCAGCCGCCCCGATCAGCGCCGTGGCGTCGGTGCGAAAGCCGGTGAACACCACGCGACCATCAAGGCCCAGGCGCCGCGCGTCCTCGACCAGCGGTACCGCCAACGGTCCAGTCCCCACCAGGAGGAACCGAGCCCGATCCTCCCGGGCGACTACCCGCCGCGCCGCCGCCAGCAAATGCCGGTGGCCCTTGGCCTGCCTCAGGTTCCCAACATGCACCACAATCAGGGCGCCGACAGGGAACCCAAACTCGCGGCAGACGGCATCCCGCCGGTTCGCTGAGAGATTTACGGCCTCCACATCGACGGCGTTGGGCACCGTGGTCAACCGGTCAGAGCGACCTCCAAGCCACCTCGCGGCTTCCCTGGCGACTACGTCGGAGACCGCAATCACCGCGTCGTTGAGCCCGTAGGTCGCCAGGTTCAGGCATCTCGTCGCCAGCCGGTGACGGGAGGGGAGGCTGTGCTCCGTGTAGACCACCCACCGTGTTGCCCCCCGCCGCTTGGCCAGGCGCGCCAGCACCCCCGGCAGCGGAAGGTGCGCGTGCACCAGGTCGATGCCCTCGTCCCGCAGGAGCCTGGTCAACCGCCCCAGGACGCCTACGTCCACCACCGACCGCATGTCCAGACAGAACACGGGGATTCCCGCGGCCTCAAACACCGGCACCAGCGCGTTCTTCCACGGCAGGAGGTACGCCAGACAATAATCGAACCGGCGCCGGTCAAAGTAGGGGATCGCCCGCTCCAGGAGGCGCTCGGCGCCCCCCAACCCCAGGCCTTTGATCAGGAGAAGGACGCGGACTCGATCCGACATCGGTCAGACCACGCCGGCTTTGCCGCATCCGGGTAGAGCCCGGTGCGGTTCGCCGCTGCCGCATCGTAGAACTCCGCCAGCGTCGCCGGACGGCAGCACTCGCGGGCAGCCGCAAACAGCGCCTCCAGATCCCCATAGAGTCGCTCGATACTCCCAGGCGTGCGGAACCGCGGGCTGCCCCCGGGCATCAACTCCGACGAGTGGAGCATGAACTCCACAAAAGACCGGCCCGCCCGTGCGGCATCACGCACGATCTGGATGAGTTCCGCCCCGTTCCTCCCGTTCGGCCTCAACCACCGCACCGTCGGCCACAGGCGCTCGGCGACTGCTCCCGCCCGCGGTCCCCAGGCCGCCCGATGCGCCAGCGCGGTCAGCCCCGCGGGGGGAGTGCGTATCACGGTCACCGGCACCTCCAGCAGCCAGGAGTCCCCCGGCCGGCTGACATCGTCCAGATCGACAAAGTAGGCCTCGGCGGGAAACCGGGTGTAGTCAGGCCCCCCGCCTCCTGCCGGATGCCCCCTGTGCCGCCTCCATGAGACGCCCGGAGTGACCGAACAGTCCACGCGATAGCCGAACCGGACCAGCATCCGCGCGTAGACGGCGTCGAACCCCCACCGACCAGCCCGGTGACTCAGCATCTTCACCCCGAATGTCTCTTCCAGGCGGGCGGTGGCCGCGGCGATTTTCCGTTCCATGACCTCGGGTGGGTATTCGGTCAGGTAGGGCTGGAAGGCGGCGTCGTCATCGGTCAGGGGCACCGCAGGCGGTGTGATCCACGCGTGCAGGTGCATGCCGATCTCGGCGGTCCCCTGACACACCAGGTGCCGGGCGAAGGCCTGAAACGCGGGATCGCCGGCCATCTCGTAACTCACCAGGTAGGTCGGCTTAAGACCGTAGGCCTCGCACAACGCCTGAAACCTCGGAAGGTAGCGGGCGTTATGGGTGGTGACCGTCCGCGGCCTCGACCACAGGTCGTCGGCCTCGGTGTCGACGGTCATCAGAAATGCCGGCCGGGCTCGAATCCCTGCCCCATTCTCGTGGGACCTGGCCTCACCCGAGAGGTGGGCGATCATGACGCCTGCCCGTCGAGGACCGCCGTATAGAACCGGCTGTACGCGTCGCTGATCCCGCCGATCTCGAACCGACCACAGCGTGAGCGCGCCGCCTCACCCATGGCCGTCCGCCTCGCAGGATCAGCCAGGAGGCCGGCCACCGCGCGGCCCAGACCCTCCTGGTCCCCTGGCGGTACCAGGAGCCCGGTGGCCCCATCGTCCACGACCTCGGGAATGCCGCCCACCGCGTAGGCCACGGCGGGCAGGCCGGCCAGTCCCGCCTCGATGAGGAGCGCCGGCATGCCCTCGCTCAAGCTGGGCAGGACGCACAGGTCGGCCGCGGCGAGAAATGGCCCAATCCTGGCCTGGGACGGCAGCAGGAGTACCGCGTCGCGCAATCCGAGGCCCTCCACGTCCGCAGCCAGGGCGTCACGGCAGGGTCCGTCGCCGACCACCAGCGCCCTGAGAGCCGCCCCCTGCCTGCGGCACTCTCGGACAATCCAAAGCAGCGCGTGGAGGTTTTTCTCCGGAGCCAGGTTCCCCGCGTAGAGCGCCAGGCACTCGTGGGGAGCGATCCGCAGCGTCTCCCGCACGCGCGTGCGCTCGGTCGGCCCGCCGCGGACGCGCGTCCCGTCCACTCCGTTGGGAATCACCGTCACCTTCCGGAGATCGACGCCCGCAGCACGCTGCAGGTCGTCGGCCACGGCCTTGGAGACGGCGACGATGCGATCCGGCTGGGCGAACAACCACCGGTAGAGCCAGCGACGCCCAGGGTCCCGCCGCCAGTACGATCCCATCCCGATGGCCCGGTACACCAGCTTCCAGGATCGTCGCGACAGCCTTCGGGCAGCGGCCAGGTACTTCAGGGTGGCTGCCCCGTTGGCCTGGACGATCTGGTAGCCGCCCTCCTCGATGACCGCGCGCACGGCGCGGACCAGACGGAGGTCGAACCCGCGGGCCCGCCCGTTGGGATGCACCGCCGACACATCGAGCCCGGCCTCGCGGACCGCCTGGCGGTACGCCTCCTCGATACCGAACAGGCTCACCAACCCCACGCCCCACCGGCCCTGTCGTCGCAGGGCGCGCGCCAGGTCGAGAGCGAACACCTCCGCCCCCCGCAACTCACCCTGCTGGATCACCTGGAGGACCGACAACGTCGCGGACGTGCTACAACTTCACAATCTTGCCGCGGCCTTCTCCTACGTGGCGGGTGGCGTTGCGCGTATCGACCACCAGCCTGGCGTGCTCGACGATCCAGCCGTAGTCCAGCCTCGAATGGTCGGCGACGATCAGCACCCCATCGGAGGACTGCAGGTTCGCCGGCGTCAGCGGCTGGCTGGTGAAGGAACGGCCGGCCACCGTCAGTTGGGGTACATAGGGATCGTGGTACGCGACGTCCACACCATGCTGCAGCAGCAACTCCATGATCTTCAGAGCCGGAGAACCCCGGTAGTCGTCAATGTCGCGCTTGAAGGTCACACCGATCAGCAGCACACGGGGGGCGGCGTTCCGCACCCCGGTCCCGTTGATGGCCAGCAGGGTCTTGGTCACCACGTGGTAGGGCATCTCCTCGTTCACCCGGGCCGCCAACTCGATGAAGTCCATGTGGAAGTCGTATTCCCTGGCCTTCCAGGCCAGGTAGTAGGGATCCACAGGGATGCAGTGGCCTCCCACCCCCGGGCCCGGGTGGAAGGGGAGGAACCCGTAAGGTTTCGTGGCGGCCGCATCGACGATCTCCCAGATGTCGAGCCCCATCCGGTCGCACAGCATCGCCAGCTGGTTGACCAGCGCGATGTTGACGTTGCGGATGACGTTCTCTAGCAGTTTGGCCATCTCGGCCGCCCGTGACGACGACATGGGGACAACAGGAGCGCCCAGTTGTTCCATGAGCCGGACGGCCCGCCGCGTGCTCTCGGGGTCCACTCCGCCGACCAGGACCGGGGTGTTCCACAGCGTGTAGTCCTTCCGGCCGGGATCGACCCGCTCGGGCACAAAAGCCAGGAACACGTCGCGCCCCA
>JAVKID010000048.1:0-24073 GCA_031459655.1 Candidatus Fervidifonticultor octavus
CCATCGAGGTGCTCCGCCGCGCCAAGGAGTGGGGGTACACCTCGTTCACCAAGAGCGGGGTCATCGTGGGGATGGGGGAGACCACCGACGAGCTGCTGGAGACGATGGACGACCTGCGGGCCGCAGACGTGGATGTCCTGACCCTGGGGCAGTACCTGCGCCCGGGCCCCGACTACCACCCGATCGCGCGGTACTACACCCCCGACGAGTTCGCCTGGTTGCGTGAGGAGGGCCTGCGCCGCGGCTTCAAATACGTCGAGGCCGGCCCGCTGGTGCGCTCGTCGTACCGGGCCGACGTCCAGGCGCAGGCGGTGCGGGCGCACCGCGCGCGGTTCGGACGGACAGCCGCGCCCGCCTAGTTCGGCCGGGGGACGACCGCACGCCTCTCCTTGCCCTGCTTTTCCATGATGGTCGAGGAGTGGCCGGGGAAGAGTGAGGCGTCGGGGTGGATGTACCTGGCCGCGTTGTTGACCGCCGTGGCGGCCTCGCCGAACCCGGTGGCGATGAGCTTGAGCTTGCCGGGATAGGTGACCACGTCGCCAGCCGCATAGACACCCGGGAGGTTCGTGGCCATGGTCGTGTCGACGACAATGGCGTCCTCGTTGAGGACCAGGCCCCACTTGGCGATGGCGCCCAGGTGGCTGACCAGCCCCAGGAAGGCCAGGACCGCATCCACCGCCACGACCTCTTCCTCGCGCGTCCTGGTGTTGACGATCACCGCCTCGCTGACGGCGGGCTCACCGCGGAGGCCCTTGAGTTCGCAGAAGAGTTTGACGGTGATGGGCGAGGCCAGCAGTTTCTTCACGCTGTCCTCGTGCGCCCGGAACCCGTCGCGCCGGTGGACGAGGGTGATGTGGCGGGCGATCGGCGCCAGGTTGAGCGCCCAGTCCACCGCAGAGTCCCCGCCGCCGACCACCAGCAGCGTCCTGTCGCGGAAGTCCTCCCTGCGCCGGACCGCGTAGGACAACCCCCGGCCAACGTACCGGTCGATCTCGGGCCGCTGGTAGGTCTTGGGAGTGAAGGCGCCGATCCCGGCCGTGATCACCACGGCCCTGGTGTGGTGTTCGCCGCTGGCGCCCACCAGCCTGATGGTGCGGTCGGCCAGGTGCTCGAACGAACGGATCTCCTCACTGAGCACGACGGCGGGCTCGTACTGCATCGCCTGCTCGACCAGGTTGGCCACCAGGTCCTTGCCCAGGATCCTGGGGAATCCGGCGACATCGTAGATGTACTTGTCGGGGTACAGGGCCGTGATCTGGCCCCCCAGGTCGGGCTGGCTGTCCACGATCTTGACCGACAGGCCCCGGAAGCCCGCGTAGTACGCGGCAAAGAGCCCCGTCGGACCGCCACCGATGATGGTCACGTCGTAGGTGTGCTTCACTCGACCTCCCCTGTCCGCGGCGTCAACGCCGGCGCCAGCAAATACCTAAACGTAGCATACCTCACTCCTCCTGTTTATTGACACGGCTGGAACCACGTGGCATTGTGGAATACAGTCGCCGCGCGCGGCGTCTTGTCCTCACAGGGGGATCTTCATGGCGGTTGGGACACGGCGCGCCACCGCGCCGTTGCTGTCGAAAGAGCAACTCACACGCTACTCCCGGCAGGTCATCCTGGAAGACGTCGGCGTCGCCGGCCAGCGTCGGCTGCTGGAGAGCAAGGTGCTGGTGGTGGGGGCCGGCGGACTCGGCTCGCCGTCCTCCCTCTACCTGGCGGCGGCCGGGGTCGGCACCCTGGGCATCGTGGACGGTGATCGGGTGGACCTCTCCAACCTGCACCGCCAGATCATCCACTTCACCCACGACATCGGCCGGCCCAAGACGCAGTCGGCGCAGCGCACGCTCCACGACATCAATCCCGACGTCACGGTCGTGCCCTACCAGACCACCCTGACCGCCGAGAACGCCCTGGAGATCATCGGGCCGTACGACGTCGTGGTCAACGGGTCCGACAACTTCCCGACCCGCTACCTCGTCAATGATGCCTGCGTGCTGCTGCGCAAGCCGCTGGTGGACGCCAGCATCCTCAAGTGGGAAGGGCAGGCCACCGTGTTCCTGCCCGGCCGCGGTTGCTATCGGTGCCTGTTCCCCACCCCGCCGCCGCCCGGCACCGTCCCCTCGTGCGCGGAAGGGGGCATCATCGGCGCGGTGGCCGGCTACATGGGGTCGCTCCAGGCCATCGAGAAGGTGAAGATCCTGCTCGGCGTCGGGGAGACGCTGGCGAACCGGCTGTTGCTCTTCGATGCGGCCTCCGGCGAGGTCCGCACGCTGCGGTGGCAGCGGAACCCCGACTGCCCGGCCTGCGGCGACCATCCGACCATCACAGCCCTGATCGATTACGAGGCCTTCTGCGGTCTGCCCGGACGCGCCCATGCGCCGGCGGCTGAGGAGGGCGCGATCCCTGAGGTGGATGCCGAAGAGGCTCGGCAGATGGTCGAAGCCGGGGCCCAGCTCATCGACGTGCGCGAGCCGTGGGAGTGGGCGCTCGCGCATATTCCCGGCGCGACCCTGATCCCGATGGGCGAGGTGACGGCGCGGCTCTCGGAGATCGACCCGAACCGGCCCGCGGTCGTGCACTGCGCCGTGGGCGCCCGCAGCGCCAAAGTGGTGGAAGCCCTCCGCCAGGCCGGGTACACCAAGGCCGTCAACCTGGCCGGCGGCATCGTGGAGTGGACGAACCGCCAGTTCCCCACGGAGAGTGGCGACGGTCGACGGTAGGACGACGGTAGCCACCGGCGTCATGCGGCAGGCCGTGCTGCGCGGGCCGCGGGCGCTGGAGCTCGTGGAGACGCCGATCCCGCAGCCGCGGCCGGGGGAGGTGGTGGTCCGCATCCGCGCCGCGCTCACCTGTGGCACGGACCTGAAGACCTACCGGCGCGGTCACCCCCGGATTGCCTTCGGTCCGTTCGGCCACGAGGCGTCAGGGGACGTCGCCAGCGTCGGCGACGGCGTGGACGGCCTGTGGATGGGCCAGCCGGTGGCATTCGTCCCCACGGCTGGCTGCGGTCAGTGCGCGGACTGCCGGCGCGGCCGCAGCAACCTCTGTCAGAGCCTCTTCGACGACATCGCCCTGGGCGCCTACGGGGACTTCCTCCGCCTGCCGTCCCGCGTCGTCCGCCAGCACCTCTTCCCCAAGCCGGCGCACCTCTCATACCTGGAAGCCGCGTTCCTCGAGCCGCTGGCCTGTGTCGTCCACGGCTGGGCCAGGCTCGGGCCCATCGAGCGGGGCCTGGTGGCGGTCGTGGGGCTGGGCGCGATTGGCCTGCTGCACGTTTACGAGGCCCGGCGCCGCGGCCTGCAGGTCATCGCGGTCGGGCGTCGTCCCGGCGGCCTGGCCCTGGCGCGACGGGCAGGCGCCCACCATGTGGTCGACGCCACCGAGGGCGACATCGCGCGGACGCTCCATGCGCTCGGCGGCCAGGGGCCGGACGTGGTGATCGAGTGCACCGGAACCGCGGACGTCTGGCGGTCGGCCCCCCACTGGGTGGCGCCCGGCGGCCGCGTCCTCCTGTTCGGCGGTCTGGCCGCGGGCAGCGAACCGGCCTTCGACGCGACGCGGTTGCACTACAGTGAAGTGGACCTGATCAGCGCCTTCCACTACCGGACGCCCGATGTGTACGAAGCGTTCCACCTGCTGGCCAGCGGTGCGATCAGGCCCGCCGACCTCATCACCGGACTGCGGTCGCTGGACGGCATCCGCGAGGTCTTCAGCGACCTCGACCGGGGAACCGGCCTGAAGTACGCGGTCCTGCCGGACGGCGAGGCATGGCGGTAGTCCGACCGGCGGTGGCCCGCACGGTGGTCCTTCACGCACCCGGGGACCTGCGGCTGGAAGACGTGCCGCTCCCCCCGCCGGGGCCCGGCGAGGTGTTGCTGCGGATCACCGCGTGCGGGCTCTGCCCGGGCGAGGTCATGGACTGGTACATGGGCCGCAAGGCGCCGGTGCCGCTGGGCCACGAGGCCGTCGGCCGGGTCGTCGAGGCGGGGGAAGGCGCGGAGTTCCAGCCGGGCGAACGCGTCTTCGTCCACCACCACGCGCCTTGCCTGGCGTGTCGGGCGTGCCGCAGAGGCCATCACGTCCACTGCCGCACGTGGCGGGCGCGGAGGCTGCTGCCCGGAGGCCTGGCGACCTTTGCGGTGGCGCAGGCGCCTGCGGTCGCGGCGGACACGCTGCGGCTGCCCGACGGAGTTTCCGATGAGGCGGCCACGTTCATCGAGCCGCTGGCGTGCGTGGTGAAGTCCCTCCGCCGCGCACGCCTTCGCCCGGGCGACCGGGTGCTGGTGGTGGGGGCCGGCGTCATGGGTCTGCTGCACCTCCTGGCCCTGCGACGGGTTGCCCGTCCCGCGGTGGTGATCGCCGCCGACCGCATTCCTGCGCGCCTTGAGGTGGCCGCGCGGCACGCTGACCTCGTGGTGGATACGGGGCGGCGGCCGCTGGCAGACGCCGTGGGTGAGGCGACCGACGGCGAGGGGGCGGATGTGGCCATCGTGGGTCCGGGCACCCTCGAGGCACTCGACGCTGCGTTCGGCGCCCTGGCGCCAGGAGGCACGCTGGTGGTCTTCACACCCACGCCCCCGGAGAGGCCCTGGCCGGTGCCGGTCCACGACCTGTTCTTCAGGGAAGTGAGCATCGTCCCCAGCTATTCATCAGGCCCCCCTGAGACGCGCGAGGCCCTCGGCCTGCTCGCCGACGGGCTCCCGGTGGAGGGGTTGATCAGCCACCGCCTCCCCCTCGCGGAGACGTCTGTGGGGTATGACCTCATCCGCAACGGGGCCGCGCTGAAGGTGGTGGTCGTGCCGTGACGGCGCGGAGCCGGCCGACGGTCGTGCGGTTCGATCCCCAACACTTCCGGTGGGCCGGCGTCCCCCCCAAGCCCTACCGGTCACATCCCGACGGCGGGCGCGCCTGGAAGGGCGTGGAACGGTTCGTGCTCGTCGGTGCCGCCGGCGAGCCGACGGCATTTCACCTGCGCTACTTCGAGATCGCGCCCGGCGGATACTCGTCGTGGGAGCGGCACCGGCACGCCCACGCCGTCCTGGTGGTCCGGGGCCGCGGCCGGGTGCGGCTCGGGAAGGCGGTCCACCGCGTGCGGCCCATGGACTTCATCTACATCCCGGCCGAGGTCCCCCATCAGTTCATCGCGGGCCGCCAACCGTTCGGCTTCCTCTGCCCCGTGGACGCGGTGCGCGATCGGCCCCGGCCGGCTGCGCGCCCGGTCGCAAGGCCTCACAGCCAGCGGAGCCCCGGGCGTCGCGCGGCCAGTAGCCGGCGGCGCTTGCGCCCGGGGGGGCCTGGGGCTACAATTTGAGGAGGACCTTACTCAAGAATCTCGGAGACGCGCATGATCACCATCACGCCGCAGGCCGCAGCCAAACTCTCGGAGATCCTCAAGCAGCAGGACGATCCTGCGGCCCGGCTCCGGCTGTTCATCGCCAAGGGTGGCTGCCACGGCTACACCTATGGGATGGTGTTTGATGCCGAGCGGCGTGAAGGGGACCAGGTGCTCGCCCAGCACGGGGTGGAACTGGTCGTCGATCCGGTGAGCCTTCGGCTGCTGGCCGGCGCGCAGATCGACTACGTGACGTCGGTCACCGGCGAAGGGTTTGCGGTCCGCAACCCCAACGCCGTGGAGACCTGCGGGTGCGGGCACTCGTTCCAGACCGCCGAGGGCGACGGCGAACCCGATCCGTGCGAGGACGCCACAGCGAATTGAAGGAGGCGGCGATGGCAGACCAGGTGCAGGTCCAGGATCCCGATGCCGGCCTGCGCGAGCGGGTCGAGAAGGTGCTGGATACGATCCGTCCCTACGTGCAGGGCGACGGGGGCGACATCGAACTGCTCGATGTGACCGACGGCGTCGTGCAGCTTCGCTTGGCCGGCGCCTGCGTGGGGTGCATGCACTCCATGATGACGCTGCAGGCGGGGATCGAGCGGATGTTGAAACAGGAAATTCCGGAGATCCGCGTGGTGGAGGCGGTCCCCTTCTAGCGTTCCGCGGAGGTCGACGCCGGGGCCCCCGTGCCACGCATGCGGGGCCTTTCTTGTTGGACGCACGGGGTTGACGGTGCCATGGCCACACAGACGCAGTGGACCCGAATCCTCAGGCAGATCGACGACTACCGGTGGGAGGTCCCGGTCTCCTACAAGCCCGGTATGCGGGTGCCGGGCCTGATCTTCGCCGACGAGCGCATGCTGCGCATGATGGGCGAGGAGCAGGCCTTCGAGCAGGTGGCGAATGTGGCCACGCTGCCGGGCATCGTGGGCCGCTCTCTGGCGATGCCCGACATCCACTGGGGGTATGGGTTTCCGGTGGGCGGGGTGGCCGCGTTCGACGTGGAGGAGGGGATCATCTCACCGGGCGGTGTGGGCTACGACATCAACTGCGGCGTCCGCCTGATCCGCACCGACCTGACCGAGGCTGACGTCCGCCCGAAACTGGAAGAACTGGTCAACGTCCTCTTCCGCACCGTGCCCTCAGGCGTGGGGATGGGCGGGCAGGTCAAGGTCAGCATGCAGGAGATCGACGAGGTGCTCCGCAGCGGCGCGCGGTGGGCGGTGGGCAAGGGCTACGGCCACCCCGACGACCTGGAGGTCATCGAAGCCGGCGGGGCGCTGCCCGGCGCCGACCCCGACGCCGTCAGCCAAAACGCCAAGCAGCGTGGCCGCGGGCAGATCGGCACGCTGGGATCGGGCAACCACTTCCTAGAGGTCCAGATCGTCGACCAGATCTTCGACGAAGGGACCGCTCGGGCGCTGGGCGTCTGGGACCTGGGACAGGTCGTCGTCTTCATCCACACCGGCTCGCGCGGGCTCGGCCATCAGGTGTGCACCGACTACCTGCGCACCAGTGAACGCGTCGCCCGCCAGCACGGCATCCACCTGGTGGACCGGCAGCTGGCCTGCATGCCGTTCTCCTCGCCTGAAGGGCAGCGCTACTTCGGCGCCATGTGCGCGGCGGCGAACTTCGCTTTCGCCAACCGGCAGCTCATCACCCACTGGGTGCGGGAGAGTTTCGAGCGGGTGTTCGGGAAGTCGTGGGAACAGTTGGGCATCCGGCTGGTCTACGACGTCGCGCACAACATCGGGAAGGTCGAGGAGTACGAGGTGGACGGGCAGCGGCGCCGGCTGTGCGTGCACCGCAAGGGCGCCACGCGCGCCTTCCCGCCCGGGCACCCGGAGGTGCCGGCCCGCTACCGCCGGGTCGGCCAGCCGGTCCTGATCCCCGGCGACATGGGCCGGTATTCGTTCCTCCTGGTGGGCGCCGACGGCGCGATGCGCGAGGCGTTCGGCTCGACCTGCCACGGAGCCGGCCGCGTGCTCGGGCGTAAGGCGGCGGTGCGGCACCTCGCCGGCCGCGACATTGCCGAAGAACTGCGAGCGGCCGGCATCATCGTGCGGGCGCAGGATCGGGGCCTGCTCGCCGAAGAGGCCTCCGCCGCCTACAAGGACGTGGCCGACGTGGTGGCCATCTGCCACGCGGCGGGGCTGTCCCGGCGCGTGGTCCGCATGCGCCCCATGGGCGTCGTCAAGGGTTAGCATGCCGGGGGAGAGTCGAGGAGCCGCGGTGCAGGTCCTGGCCGTCGAGGAACAGCGGTTGCTCCACCAGACCATCCGGGAGTTCGCCCGTGAGACGTTGCGGCCCCAGGCGGCCGCCTGGGACCGCGAGAATCGGTTCCCCACCGAACTGATTCCGCGCCTGGCCGACCTGGGATTGCTCGGCATGACCATTCCTCCAGACTACGGCGGCTCGGGCCTGCCTGCCGCCGCGGTGGCCACGGCCATCGAGGCGCTGGCCTGGGGCGACGCCGGGATCGCGCTCTCGGTGGCCGCGCACAACTCCCTGTGCGCCGGGCACCTCGTCGCCTTCGCGAACGAGGCGCAGCGCCGGCGGTTCCTGCCCCGCCTGGCCACCGGCGAAGCGCTGGGGTCGTGGTGTCTGACCGAGCCCGGCGCGGGCAGCGATGCGGCGGGGATCCAGACCCGCGCCGAGCGCCGCGGCGACCAGTGGGTGCTGAACGGGACCAAGGTGTTCGTGACTAACGGCAGCCTGGCCGGGATCTACGTGGTCATGGCCGTCACGACGCCGGGGGCCGGCCGCAGCGGAATCACCGCCTTCGTGGTCGAGCGGGGCACGCCGGGGCTGGAGATCGGCAAGAAAGAAGACAAACTCGGCGTACGCAGCAGCGACACGGCCGAGGTGCGGTTCGCCGACTGCCCCGTCCCCGACGCGTGCCGGCTCGGCGAGACCGGTAGCGGCTACCACCAGGCCATGCGCGTCCTGGAGCGCGGCCGCATCGGGATTGCCGCCATGGCCGTCGGCATCGGCCGCGCGGCGCTGGATGCGAGCCTGGAGTACGCGCAGCAGCGGCAGGCCTACGGCCGACCCATCGCGGACCTGCAGGCCATTCAGTTCATGCTGGCCGACATGGCCACCGAACTGGACGCCGCGTGGCTGTTGACCGAGCACGCCGCGACGCTGGCCGACCGGGGTGAGCCCTTCCGGCGCGAATCCTCCATGGCCAAACTCTACGCCGCCGAGGCCGCGGTGCGGGCGGCGGCCCGGGCGGTCCAGATCCACGGCGGGTACGGATTCATCAAGGACTCCCCCGTGGAGCGGTACTACCGCGACATCAAGCTCTGCGAGATCGGCGAGGGGACCAGCGAGGTGCAGCGGGCGATCATCTCGCGGGCGGTCCTGGAGAGCCTGGGAGGACCGCGCTAGTGCCGTCGGTGGCGCATCCCTTCCTGGCCCGACTCGCCGAGGGCCCGCTGGTGGCCGACGGCGCCATGGGGACGATGCTCTATGCCCGCGGGGTGCCCTTCGATCAGTGCTTCGACGCCGCCAACCTGAACAGGCCGCAGCTCGTCAGCGAGATCCATGACGCCTACCTGGCAGCCGGCGCGGAACTGCTGGAGACCAACACCTTCGGGGCCAACCGGCTGAAACTCGCCGGCCACGGTTTGGCCGACCAGGTCGAGGCCATCAACGCCGCTGGCGTCCGCCTGGCGCGCCAGGCCGCGGCCGCGCCGGGCCGGCGGATCTGGATCGCCGGGTCCATCGGGCCGCTGGGCCGGCCGATGGCCCCGCTGGGGGCGATCGGGGAGGCCGAGGCCGCCGACATCTTCGCCGAGCAGGCCCGCGCGCTGGCGGCGGCCGGCGCCGATGTGCTGATCCTGGAGACGTTCGTCGACCTCAACGAACTGGCCGTGGCACTCCGGGCGTCGCGGCGGGTGACCGATCTGCCGATCATCGCCCAGATGTCCTTCGCTCCTGACGGCCGCACGCTGGTGGGCCACACGCCCGAGGAGATCGTCGCCCGGCTGGAGGGGCTGGGCGCCTCGGTCATCGGCGCCAACTGCAGCGTCGGTCCCCACGGGATCGTCGAGGTGCTGGAGCGGATGGCGGCGGTCAGCCACACCCCGCTGTCGGCCATGCCGAACGCCGGCCAGCCGACGTATGTCGGCGGTCGCATCGCCTACGTGGCCTCACCGGCCTACACGGCCGAGCACGCCGTCATGCTCGCGGACCTGGGGGTGTCCCTCATCGGCGGGTGCTGCGGGACGACCCCCGACCACATCGCCGCCATCCGGCAGGCGCTGGCCGGGTACCGCAGGAGCGCTCCCCGGCCGAAGGCCCAGGTCGTCGTCTCGCCCCCGCCCCAGCCGGCTCCGGCGCCGGAGGCGCCGGGCACGCTGGCGCAGAAACTGGGCCAGCGGTTCGTGATCACCGTGGAGGTCTCCCCGCCGCGGGGCGCCCAGGATGCCGATGAACTGGAGCACTGCCGACGGCTGCGCGCCGCCGGGGTGGACGCCATTGACGTGGCCGACAACCCGCTGGCGCGTCTGCGGATGAGCCCGTGGGCCACCGCCGTGCGCATCCAGCGGGAGGTCGGCCTGGAGACCATCCTGCACTTCACCACGCGGGATCGGAACCTGATTCGGTTGCAGTCCGACCTGCTGGCCGTGCACGCGCTGGGCATCCGCAGCGTGCTGGTCCTGCGTGGAGATCCGCCGCAGGCCGGCGACTACCCGCAGGCCACCGCTGTGGCCGACATCAATCCGTCCGGTGTGGTCAGGATGATCAAGGAGTTTAACCAGGGCCGCGATCTGGCCGGCAACTCCATCGGCGGTCCCACGCGGTTCCTGGCCGGCGTCGCCCTCAACATGGCCGCGCGTCCCCTGGAGCGGGAGGTGCGGGGCCTGGAGCGCAAGCTGGCCGCGGGGGCCGACTTCATCTGCACGATGCCGATCTTCGATCCCGAGACGCTCGACCGGTTCGTGGAACGGTTCGGCCGGTTGCCGGTCCCCGTCCTGATCGGCATCCTGCCTCTGCACAGCGCCCGGCACGCGGAGTTCCTGCACAACGAACTGCCCGGGATGGTGGTGCCCGACCACGTCCGCGCGCGGATGCGGGACGCCAGGGATGCCCGCGAGGAGGGCCTGCGGCTGGCCCGCGACCTGCTGCTGGCGATCCGCCACCGCGCCGGCGGCGCCTACCTCATTCCCGCGTTCGGCCGCTACGAACGCATCATCGACCTGGTGCGCGAGGTCCGGCCGGTGCTGCCGGCGCGCCAGTGAACGGCGGTCGCCGGGAAGTCCGGGTCGAGGGACACCGCCTCATCCGCGCGCCCCTGCAGCGGGTCTGGCAGTTGCTCAGCCGCCTGGAATCCTATCCCCGGTACGCCAGCCTCTGGCTGACGGCGGACCTGCTGGAGCGATCGCAGACGTCGGCGCTGGTCGAGTTCCGGGGATTCTTCGGCGGACTGCCGGTCACCTCAGTCCAGCGGGTGGTGATGCGGCCGCCCGGCCGGATCGAGTTCCGGCAGGTGCGGGGGACGCTGCGGGCCCTGTCCGGCACCTGCACGCTGAGGGACGTCGAAGGCGAGACCGAGCTGACGGTGCAGATGGCCGCGGACGCCGGCATCGTCTTCTTCTCTGAGGCGTCGGTCCAGCAGATCCTGGTGGCGCACATCGACCGCATGCTGACGAAGATCAAGGCCTCGGCCGAGCGCGACCTCGTGCGCGCGACCGTGCGGAGGAGCCCGGCATCCGGTGAGGCGGGGACGGCGGCGGCTGCGCTCTCCGCGAGGGTGGGCGCGGCCCTCGCGCCAGAGGATGAGGAAGAGGCAGGACCCGGCCAGGAAGGGGAACCGCCGGCGCCCGACGGGCCTCCGTCGGTGATGGCTGGCGAACCACCGCGGTCGGCCACACTGCCGGCGCCCGCGCCCGGCGGGCGGCGCCGCCGCCGCCGGCGCCGCCGCCGCGGTCGCCCTCCGGCGGGCGGAGGCGAGCCGCAAGGTTCCTGACCGGCCACCCGGGCTGTCCTTCGGGCCTCGCCCGCCGCCGCGCGGGGACCCGTAGTCGGTCCCCGCGGGCGAGTGCTACACTGGCAGTACGCGCCATCTGTGGAGGTTGAGCATGTCCCGACGCCAGGAAGGGCCCACACGAGAGCAGGTGCTGGAGGCGCTGCGCGACGTCTTCGATCCCGAACTCCACAAGAGCATCGTTGAACTGGACATGGTCCAGCGCATCGGCATCCAGGACGGCCGGGTCACGGTGGACGCGCTGCTCACCATCAGCGGGTGCCCGCTGCGGGAGACCATCGTCGCCTCCATCGCCGAGAAGGTGAAGGCGCTGCCCGGCGTGGCCGACGTGGAGGTCCGCCTGGGGGTCATGAGCGCCGAGCAACGCCAGGCCCTGGTCCAGCGCCTGCGCGGCGGTGAGATCCACCCCCAGCGGAAGTCCCCGTTCCTGACGCCGGGCTCGCCGACGCGGGTCATCGCGGTGGCCAGCGGCAAGGGTGGGGTCGGCAAGTCCACGGTGACGGCCAACCTGGCCGTGGCGATGGCGATGGCGGGCCGCCGGGTCGGCGTCATCGATGCGGACGTCTACGGCTTCTCGATCCCCCGCATGCTGGGCATCGCCGGCCGTCCGACCGCTATCGACCAGATGCTGATCCCCCTGGAGCGCGACGGGATCCGCGTGATGTCCATCGGGTTCCTGCTGCCCGATGAAGGGGAGGCCGTGGTCTGGCGCGGTCCGATGCTGCACAAGACCCTGGTGACCTTCATCCAGGAAGTCCACTGGGGCGACGACCTGGAGTACCTGCTGATCGACCTGCCACCCGGCACCGGCGACGTGTCGCTGTCCATCGCCCAGACCCTGCCGGAGGCCAGCATGCTGATCGTGACGACCCCGCAGCCCGCGGCCGCCAGCGTCGCCCAGCGCGCGGCCAGGATGGCCGAGAAGGTCAACATGGAGGTCGTGGGCGTCGTCGAGAACATGTCGGGCTTCACGCCCACTCCGGGGGGGCCCACCATCGACGTCTTCGGACGCGGCGGCGGGCTGCGGCTGGCCGAAGCCCTCGGCGTGCCGCTGCTCGGGGAGGTCCCGCTGGACGTCCTCGTGCGGGAGGGCAGCGACGCCGGCGAACCGGTGGTGCGGGCGCATCCCGACTCGCCGGCCGCCCGGGTGCTGCGCGAGGTCGCGCGCAAGCTGGTGCGCCTGGTGCCGGTGGGCTCGCACACCTAGCCGGGTGCGCCGGAAGGAGCGGACACCGCGTGGCAGAGCAGACGCAGGCTCGGGCCCGCAACTACATCGCCGGCCGGTGGGTGGAGGCCAGAGACGGCCGCACGATGCCGTCGGTGAATCCGGCCACCGGCGCGGTGCTGGGCGAGGTGCCGGATTCCCAAGCGGCCGACGTGGACGCGGCGGTGCGCGCCGCCGCTGCGGCATGGCCGCGCTGGCGGGCCACTCCCGCGCCGCGGCGGGCCGAGATCCTCTTCCGCGCCGCCGAACGGCTCGTGCAGCGCAAGGAAGACCTGGCCCGTCTGATGACCCAGGAGATGGGCAAGATCCTGATCGAGACGCGGGGCGACGTGCAGGAAGCCATCGACATGACGTACTTCATCGCGGGCGAGGGCCGGCGGCTGCACGGCTACACCACGGCCAGCGAGATGCCGCGCAAAGCAGCCTACTGCGTGCGCCAGCCGCTGGGGGTGGTCGGGGTCATCACGCCCTGGAACTTCCCGGTGGCCATCCCCTCCTGGAAGATCGTCCCGGCGCTGGTGTGCGGGAACACCGTGGTCTTCAAGCCGGCGTCGTACACGCCGCTGGTCGCCGCGGCCTTCGTCCAGGTGTTCGAGGAGGCGGGGCTGCCGCCCGGGGTCCTGAACCTGGTGACCGGTCGCCAGGCCGGGGCCGCCCTGGCGGACCACCCGGAGGTGGCGCTGATCTCGTTCACGGGGTCCACGGAGGTCGGCCTGCAGCTCGCCGCGCGCTGCGCCGCGCGGGGCGTTCGGGTCTCGCTGGAGATGGGCGGCAAGAACGCCGCCATCGTCCTCGACGATGCCGACCTGGACCTGGTCACCGACGCGCTCACCTGGAGCGTGTTTGGCACCACGGGTCAGCGGTGCACCGCGTGCAGCCGGATCGTGACGACCCCGCGGGTACACGTCGAGCTGGTCGAGCGGCTGGCCGAGCGCGCCGCCCGCCTGCGCGTGGGGGACGGCCTGGACCCGGCCACGGAGATGGGCCCGCTGGTCAGCGAGGCCCAGCGGGCGACCGTGGAGCAGTACGTGGGGATCGGCCGGCAGGAGGGCGTGCGGGTCGTGACCGGCGGAGAGCGGCTCCGTCCTCCGGGCCTGGAGGGCGGCTACTTCTTCGCCCCCACCATTTTCGACGGGGTCCGGCCGCAGATGCGGGTGGCCCAGGAGGAGATCTTCGGGCCGGTGGTCGGCATCCTCGAGGCCGAGGCGCTGGACGACGCCATCGAGGTGGTCAACGGGGTCCGCTACGGCCTCTCCGCGTCCATCTTCACCCGGAACGTGAATGCCGCCATGCGGGCGATCGAGGAGATCCGCACCGGCATCGTCTACGTGAACCACGGGACCATCGGTGCCGAGGTGCACCTGCCGTTTGGCGGCACCCGCCAGACTGGCAACGGCCACCGGGAAGGCGGGCTACAGGTGCTGGACGTCTTCACCGAGTGGAAGAGCGTCTACATCGACTACAGCGGGAGGCTGCAGCGTGCGCAGATCGACCGTGACTGATCCGCGCGGAGGCGTCCGCCGCGCCGCGGCCGCGGGGATCGCCGGCCTGCTGGTGCTGGCCCTGTCGGCACCGGCTGCGCATGCCCAGGGCACCGCCGCCGAATGGCCAGCCCTGATCCGCCGCTATGAGGAGCAGGTGGCCCGCACGCCGTCGGACCCCACGGCGCGCTTCACGCTGGCGATGCTCTACGCCCGCGAGGGCCGTCTGCTGGACGGCTACAAACAGCTCCAGGAGGCCGACAGAGCGGCCGGCCCGGCCCGCCGCCTGCCGCTGGCGCGTCAGATCGCGCGCGAGGCTGAAGACCTGCTGAGCCGCAACGCCCACGACCTGCTGGCCCGGTACCGCCTCGCCTTCGCGCGCCACTTCCTCGGAGACCACGCCGGGTCTGCGGCGGAACTGGAGCGGGTCGTGGCTGCCGAGCCGCGCAACGACTGGGGCTACGGGTACCTGGGGCAGGCCTATGCCACCCTCGGCCAGCTCGACCGTGCGATCGCGACCTGGGAGCGCGGCCTGATGGTCAACCCCACCAATGCCGTGCTCCACTACATGCTGGGTCTGGCCTACTCGAAGAAAGACGACAAGAAGAAGGCCGCGGCCCACCTGGCGGCGGCCTACCGGGACCGCACGCTGTACGACTACGTGACCGGGAACCGCCGGTGATCCCGATGCGCAGGTGTCTTCCGGCCGTGGTGGTCGGCGGCGCCCTGGCCTGTCTGCTGACTCCCCCGGCGGCGGCTCAGGCCCTCTCGCCTGCGCCCGCCGCCACGCCGGCCGGCCGCCCTCCTCTCCACATCAGCGCCGATGAGATGCACATCGACGCCGCAACCCGCGTGGCGGTGGCGGTGGGTCGGGTTCGTATCAGCGACGGGACCACGACGGCCACCGCGGCGCGCGCAACGCTCTACCACCGCGAGGGCCGCGGGGTGCTCGCCGGTCAGGCGCGGGTGCGGGGCCCGCAGGGGCTCCTGGAGGGCGGTGAGATCACCGTCTGGTATACGGCCCGGGCGATTGTGCGCATCGTCGCCAGGGGCGCGGCCAGCCTCGAGGCCGAAGCCTCGCTGGTCACGGCGCGGGTGGTGACGATCGTGCCGTCGACCGACACGGTGACCGCGGAGCGGGAGGTCACCCTGTTCGTGCCGCCCGACGTCGTGGCCACCGGCGCGCGCCTCGTCTACCAGCGCGCGCGCGGCGTGGCCGTCCTGGAAGGCCGCGGCCGCGTGGCGAACCCCGACGGCTTCATCGAAGCCGACCGCATCGAGGGCACGCGCAGGATGGCCTCGGCGGTCGCCGCCGGGGACGTCTGGAGCGTCTTCCGAGACATCGAGGTCCGCAGCCGCACCGCGGAGCTGTTCGCGGCAGAGCAGAAAGCGGTCTTCGTCGGCGACGTGCGCGTGGCCCAGCCGGGACGCCGGATGACGAGCGAACGGGTCACGCTCTGGTACGGGGTCGGCCGGGTCGTGGCGGAAGGCCAAACGTGGATTCGACTCGAACCTCAACCGTGAGGTCTGGCTGCGCAGGAAGTTCGCGGCACGCGAAGGAGGGTCTGTCATGGTCATCGAGCGGGTGAAGCGTCCCACCCTGGAGGCGATGCCGCTGGCGCAGGGCAAGCGCGCGCGGCTCTACCGGCTCCTCTATGAACACGGGCCCGGGCACGGGACCATGCTGGTGCTCCCGGTGGACCAGGGCCTGGAACACGGGCCGGTGGACTTCCTCCCGAACCCGCCCAGCGAGAACCCGGAGTTCCAGATCCGGCTGGCCATCGACGGCGGGTACTCCGCGATCGCCTTTCACTATGGCATTGCCGCCCGCTACCTGCCGCCGGTCGCGGGCAAGATCCCGTTGATTCTGAAGATCAACGGGAAGACCGACATCCCCCCCGCCGACCGGGCGTTCTCGGGGCTCACCGGGCGCGTGGAGGACGCCGTACGGCTGGGCGCCGACGCCGTGGGGTACACGCTCTACGTGGGGTCGCCGCGCCAGGATGAGGACTTCCGCCAGCTCACGGAGGTGCGGGCCGACTGCGACCGCTACGGCATGCCGCTGGTGGTCTGGTCATACCCTCGCGGAGAGGCGATCGAGAAGAAGGGCGGCCGCGACAGCCTCTACGCGGTGGACTACGCCGCGCGGGTGGCGGCCGAACTGGGCGCCGATGTCATCAAGCTCAACGTTCCCGTCTTCGATGAGAAGGCCAAGGCCTCGCCCAGGCCCTATGGCGAGATGCAGCTGGAGTACCGCGCGGCCGTCGAGAAGGTGGTGCGCAGCGCCGGGCAGGCGTTCGTCCTGTTCTCGGGCGGGAGCAAGATCGGCGACGAGGACCTGCTGGACAAGGCCCGGCTGGTGATGGAGGCCGGGGCGACGGGCCTGATCTTCGGCCGGAACATGTGGCAGCGGTCGATGCCCGACGCGCTGCGCCTGACCGCCGAGATCAAGCGCATCATGCTGGCCGCGGTGGCGTAGCCCGGTTGCCGGTCCGGCTCGCGCCCTTGCAGGCGCTCGTCAGCAATCCGTTGCCGGAGGAGGTGCCCGGCGCGCTGGTCGCGCTCATCGGCGACCACCCGTCGGGGTACTCGCGCAGCCCGCGGATCTGGACGCCGGTCTTCCGGCACCTGGGGATCGACGCCGCCTACCTGCCGCTGGATGTCCCGCCTAGTCGGCTGGAGGCGGTCCTGACGGTTCTGCGCGAGACCGAAGGCTGCCTGGGCGCCAACGTCACCGTGCCCTACAAGGAGGCGGTGGTGCCGCTGCTGGACGATGTGGACGCCGTCGCCTCGGCCGTGGGCGCGGTCAACACCGTCGTGCGGTCGTTGCGCGGCCGGCTGGCCGGCACGAACACGGACGGGGTCGGGCTGGTGGCCGCCCTCCTGCACCCGGGCACCGATGCGCCCCTGGTGGAGACCCTCTACGGGCTCACCGTCCTCCTCATCGGTGGCGGCGGCGCCGCGCGGGCCGCGGCGGCGGGGCTGGCGCCGTTGCTGGGTACGGGGGAACTGCTGGTCACCAACCGGACGGCCGCCCGGGCCGAGGACGCGGCGGCCAGGGCGCGCGCCGTCGGCGGCCGCGCGCGGGCGATCCCCGAGGACGACCTCGACGAGGTCCTGCCCGCCGTGGATCTCGTCATCAACGCCTCGCTGCGCGGGCAGGCCGGCATCCGGCAGACGCCCCAGGGGTGGACCTGCCTGGAGCCGTACTCGGCGCTGGCGCCGGCCGACCCTCCGGTGCTGCCCCGGATGCCGGAGGAAGCCTTCATGGCCGCCTGGCGCGCCCGCGCGCAGGCCGGCGTCGAAGCCAACCACGCGCGGTCGCGGGAGCGCGTCCGCCGGCTGCCGCGGGGCGCGGCGGTCTTCGACATGATCTATGCGCCAGCCGAGACCCCGCTGGTCCGGCACGCGCGCGACGCCGGACTGCGGGCGGCCGGCGGGCGGTGGATGAACATCGCCCAGGCTGTCGAAGCCTGCGTGGCGCACGTGTGCGCCCGTCGGATTGCCGAACTGGGGATCGACCGCGAGGCGGCGCGGGCGGAGGTCACCCGGTTGATGGCCGAGGCCTGGGACGGCCAGTCCCCTTAAGAGGAGACGGAGCCATGCGGGCGGTCCGGATCCACCAGCACGGCGGCCCTGAGGTGCTCGTCCTGGAAGTCGCCCCGGAGCCGTCTGTGGGACCGACCGACGTGCTGGTCAACGTCCGCGCCGTGGCGCTCAACCACATCGACCTCTGGGTCCGGCGCGGGCTGCCGCGGCTGCGGCTGAGCTTCCCCCACATCCTGGGTGCGGATGTCGCCGGGGTGGTCGCCGCGGTCGGCGAGGCGGCCCGGGGCGTGCGGCCCGGCGACGAGGTGGTGCTGGCCCCGGCGGTCTCGTGCGGCCAGTGTCCGTTGTGTCTTGCCGGAGCCGACAACATGTGCGAGTCGTGTTCGATCCTGGGCGAGCACATTCCAGGCGGCTATGCCGAATATGTCGCCGTGCCCCGAGCGAACGTCTTGCCCAAGCCGGCGCGCCTCACCTTCGAGGAGGCGGCCGCGGTCCCCCTCGTCTTCCAGACAGCCTGGAACATGCTGGTGACCAACGGCCGTATCCGTATGGGAGACACGGTCCTGATCTGGGGGGCGGGAAGCGGGGTGGGCAGCGCCGGCGTCCAGATCGCCAAGGCGTTGGGCGCCCGGGTGCTGGCCACCGTCGGTCAGGCCTGGAAGGCCGAACGCGCCAGGGACCTCGGGGCCGATGAGGTCATCAACCACACCGAGCAGAACGTCTATCAGGAAGTCCGTCGGCTGACCGACCGCCGGGGCGTGGATGTGGTCTTTGACCATGTGGGCAAGGCGGCCTGGGAGACCAGCCTGCGGGTGCTGGCGCGGGGGGGCCGGCTGGTCACGTGCGGGGCCACCACCGGTCCGGACGCGACTACGGATATCCGGTACATCTTCAGCCGCCAGTTGAGCATCCACGGCACGTGGTTGGGCCCCAAGCGCGACCTGCACGCGGTGATGCGGCTGGTCGAGGCCGGCCGGATTCGCCCGGTGGTCCACGCGGTCCTGCCGCTGGCCGAGGCCGCCGAGGCGCACCGCATGCTGGAGCGGCGGGAACAGTTCGGGAAGATCGTGCTGGTGCCCTGAGGTGGGGAGTCCGGGGCCCTACCGCGGCGGGGGGGATTCCTCCTGGCCGATCCACTCGCTGCCGGAGGCCCAGACCTCCTTCTTCCAGATGGGCACGGTCTGCTTGAGGGTGTCGATGGCGAACCGCCCGGCCTCGAACGCGTCGCGGCGGTGGGGGGCCGCCACGGCGATGGCCACACTGATCTCGCCGATCTGCAGCGTCCCGAGCCGGTGGACGATCGCGATGCGCACGCCCCACCGCTCGGTCGCATGCGCGGCGATGCGGGCCATCTCCTTGCGGGCCAGCGCCTCGTAGGCGTCGTACTCCAGGCGCTGGACCGACCGGCCGCGCGAGTGCTCGCGGACCGTGCCCAGGAAGAGGATGACCGCGCCGGCGGCGGGGTGGCGCACGGCGTCCAGCAGCGCGTCCACCCGGATCGGCTCGCGCACCAGGTCGAGCAGCGTCCCGCCGCCGCTGACCGGCGCCAGGAGGGCGACGCGGTCGCCGTCGGCCAGCGCGTGCTCGGCCGGCCTGACCTCGTCGTTGACCGCCACCGCCGTGGGCGGCGCGACCTGGCGCAGAGCGGGATGCTGGGCGGCCAGCATGGTCCAGATGTCCCCGGCCTTCGTGCCGGATGGGACAACCAGGGTGACGACCGGTGATCCCACGGCCTCGCGGTGAGCGGCAAAGAGCTGAACGGTGACCTGCATGGGACGATCTGTCGCGGTTCGTGCGCATCGTAGCATGGGGCCTCCCGATCCGCAAGCGCACCGGGACGCCGGGCATCGCGCGGGGCCCGGCGGTCGCCCGGGCCGGGGCCGGCGGTGGCGGCACGGGTCCTGGCTGCTCGCCTGTCTCATCGTGGCGGTGCTGCTGCTCCCGTCCCCGCCCGCGTCTGCGGCCCTCATCAGCGAGGCCCAGGAGATCCGCATCGGCCGGCAGGCCGCCAGCCAACTGGAGGCCGAAGTCGGGCAGAGCCGCGATCCGGTGCTCGCGGCGCGCGTGACCGAGGTCGGCCGGAGGGTCGCTGCCGTCTCAGATCGTCGCGGGTTGCCCTATACGTTCAAGGTGCTGCGCGGCCGGGAGGTCAACGCGATCTCGCTGCCGGGCGGGTTCATCTACGCCACCGAGGGCCTGATGCGGTTCGTCCAGTCCGATGCTGAACTGGCCTTTGTGGTGGGCCACGAGGTCGGTCACGTGGCCGCCCGCCACCACGTCACGATGATCGAGCGGCACTTCTTTATGGGGCTGGTCCTCTCGCTGGTCCTCGGGGGCGATCCGACCGCGGGGCAGATCGGCGAGATCCTGGCGTTCCTGCTGTCGCGCGGGTTCTCCCGCGAGAACGAGTTCGAGGCCGACCGGCTGGGGGTCCTCTACACGCATCGGGCAGGCTTCGACGCCTCGGCCGGGCTGCAGTTCATGACGCGGCTGCGGGTGGCCGAGGGCCGCGACCCTGGCCAGTTCGAGGTGCTCCTGCGCACGCATCCGGCGCTGGTGGACCGGATCGGACGGGTGCGCGAGCAACTGCGCGGGCTGGGCTACCGGGTGGAGGCGGTGCCGGCGCGCGTGGGGCACCACCGGGCCGCCGGGTGGCGCTGACGCCGGTGTCCGTCCGCGACCCCTACGCCGTCCCCGGCACCTACCGCAAGGCGCAGTTGCACTGTCACACCCGGCGGTCCGACGGCCGATTCGCACCCGCCGACCTGGCGCGGCGCTACCGCGACGCGGGCTACGCGTTTGTGTGTTTCACCGACCACGACGTGCTCACGCGATGTGATGAGATCAATGACGCGTCGTTCCTGGCCCTGCCGGGCGTCGAGGAGACGATCGTGTGGGGACTGCCGCCGCTGGGGGCCCACCTGGGGCGGCTGCTGGTGGACGGCGTCCTGGGCGCGGGGTCGGCCGCAGACCGCATCCGGCAGACGCTGGCGTCCGGCGGCATCCCGTGCCTGCACCATCCGTCGTGGACGGGCAACCTGTGGACCGGCTCCTGGACCGCTCGGGCGATGGCCGCCCTGCCGGGGCCGTTTCTGGTCGAGGTCTGGAATCCACACTCCAATTCTGAGGAGGACGTCAGGCGGTGGGCGTGCGCGGTGGAGGTGCACGGGCCCGAGGTCTTCATCGGCGCTTCGGCGGGTGACGACTGCCACCAGGCATCTCAGTTCGACCGGGCGTGGGTGATGGTGAAAGTCCCTGCCGTCACCGCCGGGGCCCTGCGCGAGGCGCTGCTGGCCGGTGCCTTCTATGCCAGTACCGGCGTCGAGGCCGAGTTTGGCGCCGACGGCGGCGCGATTACGGTGCAGAGCACGGCCGATGAGGTCCGCGTGGTCGATGCCGATGGCCGGGTGCGTGCCATCATGCGAGGAGGCAGCGGGCGATACAGCCCTGCCGGGGACGAGCGCTTTGTGCGCCTGGAATGCCGGGCCGGCCAGCGGCGGGCGTGGAGCCAGGCGTTCTGGATCGTGCCGTAGTCTTTGGATGGGACGACAGCGCAGCGGCGGCGGTGGAGGAAGGCCGGGATGGCATGCGAATCCTGAAGGGCAGAGCTTCATGGCAGGGGACGTGGAGGAACGCGCCGGATGAGAGCGGGCCGCCGACTCGCCGGGAGTGCGGCTCAGGCAGAGGAATACGCCGAGGCGCTGCGGCGGATCGCCGTCAGGTACGCAGGCGCCCTCAGGGACCTGCTGGGGCCCTCATTGGTCTCGGTCGTGCTGTTCGGCTCGGTGGCCCGGGGCGACGTGCGGGCGCATTCCGACATCGACCTGCTGGTGATTGTCTCCGACCTTCCGCCCGGCAGGCTGGCGCGGCAAGACCTTGTCGGTCCGGCCGACGCCCTCGTGGAACCGGACCTCCAGCGCCTCCGCCGTCGGGCGATCCTGGCCGACGTCAGCCCTGTCCTGAAGACCCCCGAGGAAGTCCTCCGGCTCCCCCCACTGCTCCTGGACCTGGTCGAGGACGCCGTCGTCCTCCACGACCGGGATGGGTTCTTTGCCGGTGTCCTGGCACGCCTCCGCGAGTCCCTGGCGCGCCTGGGGGCCCGCCGGGTCCAGCGGGGATGGCTGCGGTACTGGGAGCTGAAGCCGGACTACCGCCCCGGAGAGGTCTTCGAGCTATGACCAACCGCCAGATGGCCGAGAGTTATCTGGCGCAGGCGGGCGAGATCCTCATTGAGGCGCAGGGGGCCTTCGGGCGCGGGGTGTGGAACTTGGTGGTCCGGAGGTGCCAGGAAGTTGTCGAGCTCGCTCTCAAGGCCGCGCTGCGCCTGGCGGGGATCGAGGTCCCGCACATTCACGATGTCGGCATCCTGTTGAAGGATCATGAGGCGAAATTTCCCGAGGCCTTTCGTTGGGACATCCGGCGCATGGCTTCCATCTCCCGGCGGTTGCGGCGAGAACGTGAGTCCAGCTTCTATGGCGACGAAGAGACAGGCTCTCCTCCTCACCGACTCTACACGGAGGACGACGCGAGGGAGGCCCTGCAGGACGCTGGCTTTGTGCTCGAACGCTGCCGCGGCCTCGTGTAGGGTGTGAGGACGTGGCACCTGATTTGCTCCCTGGATCGGATCACCGTCGCGCCTGTCCCTCACGTCGGACCCGGAACCATCGTCCCAGTGAAGAGGGACAAATGACCGTGGAGACGTTCACCATTGGCAGCCGGTTGCTGGTGCGCAACGGGCTGCTGGCCCTGGCAGGCCAGGCGGTGCCCTTCGTCGTCGGGGTGGCGAGTGTCCCGGCCATCGTGCACGGTCTGGGTATGGAACGGTTCGGCCTCCTCGCGCTGACCTGGACACTCATCGGCGCATTCAGCGTGTTCGACCTGGGGTTGGGTCGGGCGGTCACCAAGCTCGTGGCCGAAGCCCTGGGGACCGGAGAGCGGACAGGCATTCCGGGCATCATCTGGTCCGCGGTGATGGCTCAGGCAGCCTTCGGGATCTTCGGTGCTGGCGTCCTGGCTCTGGCGGCGTCGCCTGTGGTGACGCGCCTCCTCAATGTGGCCCCTCAGATGCATGCCGAGGCCGTTGCGTCCCTGCGCATCCTGGCCCCATCCCTCCCAGTCGTCCTGGTGTCCTTCTCCTTTCAGGGGGCGCTGGAGGCCGCGCAGCGGTTTGATCTCCTGGCCGGAGTCAAGATCGTGTCGAGCACGTCAACATTCCTCGTGCCTCTGGCAGGCGCCCTCTTCTCCTGGGACCTCCCCACCATCCTCGCCGGGATGCTCGTGGTCCGGTCGCTCGTGCTGATCGTGTACGCCTACGCCTGCATCCGCGCCCTGGCGTTGCTGCGGCTCCCCGTGTCCGCGAGCCGGGGCGGATTCCGATCGCTGCTCACCTTTGGGACGTGGATCACTGTCTCGGGGCTCGTCGCGCTGATCCTGGCGCCGGCGGACAAGCTCATCATCGGCCACCAGCTCACCATGACGGCCTTGACCCACTATGCCATTCCCCAGGAGCTGATCGCCCGCCTGGGCGTCATCTCGGCCGGCATGGCCGTCGTCCTGTTTCCGGCGTTCAGCACGCTGGGCGGCGCGCAGGATCTTCTGCGCGTGAGGGTGCTCTTCAGCCGGTCAACGGAGTACCTGGTCCTGACCATGGCTCCGGCCTTCGGCCTCATCGCGGTCCTGGCGCCAGACATCCTCAGGGTCTGGCTTGGTTCACCCCTGGCGGAACACAGCGCGCCGGTGCTCCAGATCCTCGCCGTCGGGGCCGCCGTCCAACTCCTGGCGGTGAGCCCCTATGTCCTGCTCCAGGGGCTGGGGCGTCCGGATCTGACCGCCAAGTTCCATCTCCTCGTGCTGCCGTTGTCCGTCGCGACCATGTGGTGGCTGGTCCGACTCTATGGCATCCGGGGAGCCGCCTTCGTGTGGACCGGCCGGGTCGCCTTTGAGGCGTTCCTGCTCCTCTGGGCGGCGCTGCGCATGGGGATGTGGACCTGGGAGGGCGCCAGAAAGACCGCCAGGCGCGTCCTGCTCCCCGTCGTTGTCGTCTGCTCGAGCTCGCTGGTCGTGCACTCGTTGCCCGCCCCGCTGGCGCCGAGGGTTGTGCTCATCGGCAGTCTGTTGCCCGCCTTCGCCTGGTGGGTCTGGGCGCGCTCGCTGGAGGCGGAGGAGCGTCGCTGGATCGTCCGGTTGCTCATGGCCTGGCGGCGCCTTCCGGTAAGGATGTCGTGATCTCCTCCATGGCCTCGATCTCGGACCTGTTGAAAGGCGAGAAATCCCTGCAGGTGCTCCAGGCGGATGCCGAGCGGTTGGGCCGAAAGTACGCCGTGTTTCTTGTGGACCACGGGCGAGCCTCGCGCTCGACCCACAAGTTCTGGTGGAATCACTTCGAGGACGCCGCCAGGGTGCTCGGGATCCCGTGCTGGAGGGTTTCCAAGGCCAGCGAGACGTGGCCCACAGACCACCGTCGCGAAGGCAGACGGGGTGTCTACCTCTTCTTT
>JAVKID010000049.1:0-11698 GCA_031459655.1 Candidatus Fervidifonticultor octavus
CCCCACCAGGTAGCCGTCGTCGGCCGGGAAGACGATCAGCCCACCTGCGCGGAGCACCTCCACCGCCCTGCGCGGCACGGCATCATCGTGGGGATCCACACGGAGTATCACGATGGGCTCCTGCGGTCGATCCACCGCCGACTGGAACGTGAGCCCGTAGTAGTTCGCCGGCCGGCCTCTCTCATGCATTGCTCACCGGATGCGCGCGGCCACGACCCGATCCCACCCGAGGCTATCCTGTCTGGTGACCGGGGCCTCGTAGGCGCCCGCTCGATGCAACAATTCGACCACGTGCGGGGCCTGGCCTGCTCCAACCTCCACCACCAGCCAGCCTCGTGGCCGCAGGACCCCAGGCGCGGTCTCCGCCAGCCGGCGGTGGACGTCCAGGGGGTCTCCGGGAGCCACCACCGCGACGGCCGGCTCGAACTCCCGGATCTCCCTGGGCAGCCCCGCCGCCGCCTCAGGGGCCACGTAGGGGGGATTGCAGGCCACCAGGTCCAGGCGCATGCCGGCCGCAGCGACCGGGGCCAGCAGGTCGCCCTGGAGGAAGCGCATCCGGCCTGCCACGCCGTGCCGGACGGCGTTGGCCCGAGCCACCTCCAGGGCGTCCGCCGAGAGGTCCGTGGCGACGATGGCGGCGTCCGGCCGCAGGACCGCCAGGCTCACGGCGATGGCGCCGCTGCCGGTGCCGATATCGGCGATCGCCGGCGCCGGGACGTCGCGGAGGGCCTCCAGCGCCACCTCCACCAGCACCTCGGTTTCGGGCCTGGGGATGAGCACCCGCTCATCCACCAGGACGTCCAGCCCCATGAACTCCCGCCGGCCGATGATGTACGCCACCGGCCGTCCTGCCGCCCTTGCGTCCAGGAGGGCCTGGAAGCGCGCCCAGGCCGCCTCATCGAGGGGGCGGTCCCAGGCCAGATAGAGTTCGGTGCGGGTCCAGCCCAGGGCGTGCCGGAGCAGGACTTCCGCGGTGATCGCGGCTTCCTCCACGCCCAACGCGGCCAGGTGCTCACGGCCGGCCATCCAGGCCTCGGCGACGGTCCTCACGGCGCCAGCCGGGTTCCCGGAGGGTCAGTCCACCGCGGCGAGCTGGGCGGCCCGATCGGCGGCGGCGAGGGCCTCGATCAACTCGTCGAGGTCGCCGTCCAGCACCGTCTCGAGCCGGTGCAGGCTGAGGCCGATGCGGTGGTCGGTGACCCGGTTCTGGGGGAAGTTGTAGGTCCGGATCTTCTCGCTGCGCTCCGCCGTGCCCACCTGCTGGCGGCGCTGCCTCGCGATCGCCTCGGCCTGCTCGCGCTCGGCCCGCTCCAGCAGGTGCGCCCGCAGGATGCGCATGGCCTTCTCGCGGTTCTGGAACTGCGAGCGCTCGTCCTGACAGGTCACGACCAGACCGGTGGGCCGGTGCCGGATGCGCACCGCCGTCTCGACCTTGTTGACGTTCTGGCCCCCGGCCCCCCCGGCCCGGTAGGTCTCGATCTCTAGGTCCTCGGGCCGGATGACGACGTCCACCTCCTCAGCTTCGGGCAGGACCGCCACGGTCGCCGTGGATGTGTGGATGCGGCCGGAAGACTCGGTCACCGGCACCCGCTGGACGCGGTGGACGCCGCTCTCGTACTTCAGCCGGCTGTAGGCGCCCCGGCCGGCGATGGCCACGACGACCTCCTTGAACCCCCCGATGCCGGTCGGGCTCGCCGAGAGCACCTCGGACTTCCAGCGGCGGCGCTCGGCGTAGCGGGTGTACATGCGGAGCAGGTCGCCGGCAAAGAGCGCGGCCTCGTCGCCGCCGGTCCCGGCCCGGATCTCGACGATGATGTGGCGCTCGTCGAGGGGGTCAGGCGGCAGCAGGCGTTGCCGGAGGTCGGCCTCCAGGCCGGCCATCCGTTCGGACAGCCGGGCGACCTCACCCCTCGCCATCTCGCGGAGGTCGGGATCGGCCTCTTCCCGCACCATCGCCTCTGCCTCGGCGGCCTGGCGGCTGGCCTCGCGGTAGGCGCGGAAACGCGCCACCGTCCCCTCCAGTTCGGCATACTCCCGCGCCGCCTCCTGGTAGCGGGCCTGATCCGCCAGCACCGCCGGGTCGGCCATCTGGGCCGCCAGGGCCTCGTAGCGGGCCTCCAGCGCCTCCAGGCGCGTCTTGAGTCTGGGATCCATCGAGGTCACCGCCCCGATTATAGTACGGGATCCGGGCCGCTCGCGAACCCGCGAAGGTTTCAGGGGTCGCCCGGCCGGCCCGGCACCTCGTGGCAGCGCCGGCAGCGGGCCTGGTAGGATTCGCGGGCGCCGATGAAGATCACCGGGTCGGTGTAGAGCGCGGGCCGGCCGTCCCCAGGCGCTGTGTCCGGGTGGCCGGCGCCCCGCAGATCATGCAGATGGCCTGCAGTTTGGTGACCTCCTCGGCGACCGCCAGCAGATGCCCCATCGGACCGAACGGTTCGCCGCGAAAGTCCACATCCAGGCCGGCCAGGATCACGCGGACGCCCCGGGCGGCGAGGGCCTGGGCCACCTGGCGGATGCCGTCGTCGAAGAACTGGACCTCATCGACGGCCACCACGCCGGTCTCGGGATGCGCCTGCGCCAGGATCTCCGCGCTGGAGGTGACCGGCACCGCCTCGAGGCGCCCGCCGTCGTGGGAGGTGATCGCCGCGGCCGCATAGCGGTCGTCCAGCGCGTGCTTGAACACCTGAACCCGCTGTCGGGCGATCTGGGCGCGCCGCACCCGACGGATCAACTCCTCGGTCTTCCCGCTGAACATGCTCCCGCAGATGACCTCGATGCTCCCCCGTGTGCCGCTCATGCCATCCCCTGTCCGCCTGCGACCCGTCGCGGTCGGGATTCCCTCTGCCCGGACACCAATGGCGCAGAGGGCCTCCCCGAGGGTTTCCAGCGCCACGGCCCGGCTCTTCCTGTTCTGCACCGCCTGTGCACGATCCAGGGCCGCTCTGGCCCAGTCGACGGCTGATCCGCCCTGGCCCAGGCGCAGCAGGACGTGAGCCAGCACCGACAGCCCTTCGCTGGAATACCGGCCGACGCCGGTCCGGTCCGTGAACTCCACCGCTCGCTCCAGCCATGTACGGGCCTCCAGGTAGGCCGCCCGGCGGGCGTGGGGGTCCCGCAGGCGATCACCGCGCTCCGCCTGGACCAGGCCCAGGTTGAACAGGCCTGCCTGAATGCCCCACCCCCAGGCCTCCGCCGCGGCGTACTCGAGGGCGCGGATGAAGTAGGCCAGCGCATCGTCCAGATCGTGTGCCCGCCGGGCCAGATGTCCCAGTCCCGTGGCGATCTGCGAGAGCTCGACCAGGTGCTGGGAACCCTCCAGGAGCCTCTGGGCTTCCAGGTACCGGCGCGGGCTTCCCTGTAGCGGTGCGGTTGCCGCAGCATCGCGCCCAGGAATCCCACGCGGATGCAGGCGCGGGCTAGCGTCAGGTAATCGACGCCGTGGGCGCGGCACATCGCCAGGGCGTCCTGCGCCTTCGCCAGCGCCTCGTCGAACCGCCCTTCGTGCTCCAGGAGGCTGGCGGTCAGCAGGAGGAGCAGGATGCGGTCTTTGGGGTGCTGTTCTTCGACCCGTTTGGCCTCCTCGATCATGGACCGGACCGCAGCCAAGTCGCCGCGCTCCAGGGCCATCCGGGCCCGCACCATCGCCCAGGAGAGCGTAAACATCCTGTCAACGGCGGGCGAACGTCCTCCGGGCCACGGGGATGACGGACTTGCCACGGCGAGATCGAGGCCGAGAAAGCTCTCGACGGCGGAGAGCGGGGCATCGAATGCCACACGGGCGTCTTTCAGCCGAAACAACTTGGTGGCCTGCCTGGGGGGAGACTCGATGAGGTCCCACCCGGAGCGCTGGGCCTGCCGGATGTGGCGGTGGATGCTCTTGCCGACGCTGTCGGGGGTGGCCCGTCCCCATCGGGAGAGACGCCGCACGTCGCGGACGGTGACGAACCGGTCGCGGCCGCAGGCGCGCTCGTACGCCAGCAGGCAGTACAGCTGGAAGAACGCCGGGCTGAGGACCAGCGGCCGCCCGTCGGCGGTGACCTGCCTGTCGGTGAGCGACAGACGGAGCACTGAGCAGCCCCCGCCCTGCGAACTGTTGTGAATGTTTCTCCTTGCGGGCCACCGGGGCCTGCTGCACAATTCAGCATAAGTGAGCCGTCAGTCGGCCAGATGGGACCGACCCCCGGGAGCGTAGTCATGCTGAAAGGGCTCGCGGTTCTCGTCAGCATACTGGCGGTACACTCATGGGCCGCTGCGCAGATTGAAGACGGCAACCTGATCGTCCCCGGCGAACGAATCGGGGCTTACAAGCTCGGCGTGACCGGCGCGGCGCTGCGCGAGCACCTGGGACCGCCACAGAACCTGGGGCCGGGAGCCAATCCGACCCTCGCTGCGACAGGATGGACGTTCGGACCACCGGGGCAGCGCTGGGCGCTCGTTGCCCTTGTCCGTCGCGCCACCGATCAAGTGGTAGCCCTGCTGCTCCAGGGGACTGGTGACGCTACGCGGTTCCGTACAGCCGAGGGTGTGGCCTTGGGCACTTCCCTTCAGACCGCCTGGCAGGTATATGGCACCCCCAGCTTCCGCTGGCTCCTCAGCGACCGGACCGGTTTCATCGTCGCCGTGTACGACCGCAGCGGGCTGGCCATCGGCGGGTACACGCAGCTGGGCGTGCCGCTGCCCGTCCCGGCGAACACGGTCTACTACGTGCGAGTGTTCCCGGCGGGATCCGCCGATGATCTCTGGCCCGCCTCGCAGATTCCACGGATGCCATAGCGATGGACAGACCTGGACTCATCGCAACGCTGGTGCTCACGCCGGTGCTTCTGGCCATCAGCACCGGTGCCGCCGCCCAGGAATTCATCGCGCGGGGCGTCGCCAGTCCGGCGATCACCAGAGAGGCGGTGGAGGCTGTTCGGTACAGCCTCGCCTCCCTGGCCGGGCTGGGCGCGGCGCTCGATCCGCCACCGAAGGTCTACTTCGCAGGGACCAAGGCGGACTGCGAGGACGTCCACGTAGAACTGGGACGGACCCGCTCTGAGGGGCAGCGCCGGTGCTCGCTCTTCACCGGGATGGCATTCCAAGGCGCCCTCATCCTCAACCTCCAATACATCGCCGAGCTCCACCGGGATCCGGCCGCGTTCATGTGGTGGGTCGTGCCCCACGAGATGTTCCACCTCTACCAGTGGCAGACGGGTGTCTTCCAAATGCCCGTGGCATTCCAAGAGGGATCGGCCGACCTGCACAAACTCAAGGTCCTGCACGAGCGGCGACTCATCAACGCCGTCGCCTACGTGCACCAGCACTTGGTCCCCGCTGCGAAGGCCGGGCGCGCACGGTGGAACATCTCCATCATGCCCCGTAGTGTGCTCCTCACCGCACTGAACAAGGACGCCCACTATGCCCTGTGGGCGGTCATGGGGCACTACTTGTCGCTCAACGGCGGATGGCCAAAGATCATCGAGCTCAACGGGCCCGGCAGGACGCCATTCCCTGAGCGATTTCAGGGCCTCTACGGCAAGGCGCTCGACGAGTTCGGGCAGGAGTTCTTCGCGTGGCTGGACCGGCAATGAGATGAGGCCGCAATAGGAGCGTACCATCACATGAGCTGGACACAGGCCGCGGGCGCACTCCTGATGGTCGCCAGCCTCCTGGCGGGAGGAGCCGGCGGACAGGAGGCTCTCCGAAGCCCCTTCGCGGTTGCGCCGCCTGAAATCGACGGCGTCGTCGGAGAAGGCGAGTGGCGGGCAGCGGAGCGCCTGACCTTGCCCAGCCGCGACGGGGGCACGCAGTGCATCTTCCTCCTCATGAATGATTCCGAGCGGCTGTACATAGGCGTCGACGCCATCCACGACACCACCAACACCACGGCGTCCAGCCATCCCTACGGCGGTTTCGACAACATGGCCATTTGGTTCAAGGGCGAGGTCGGCTACTGGATGCGGGCCACAGCCAGAGTGGGGACGATGCCTCGACGCGGACCGTCAATGATGACGATGAAGCACGTACGCGACTGGCTCGCGACGGTAGCCGCCGGAATCGGTGTCGTCACGCCAGCGCTGCTGTACCCCAAGACGGCGAGCGCCCAACCTTCTTCCCCTCCTCCTGAAGTAGTACGGCTGGCCGGGACGTTCATCGACGCCTTGAACAGGCGGGACGGCAGGCTGCGTGCCTCGCCCTACGTGGTCAGGGCAGGCCTGATGGCGCCGTACAACATCGCCGATCCAGAGGTGCGAGCACTTGTGGAGAAGCGAGACACTGCCGCCCTGGAACAGATGCTGCTCGACCGGGCCCTGATTGTGCCGATCATCCACTACGTCTCCCAGCGATGAGGACGGTCCTCTTCCTCACCCGGACACTCTGGCTACCCCTGGCCGTCACCCTGGGCGCCGCGGAACCGGCCGGGGAGATCGTGGCGTCCGTGCTGGACGCCGCGGGCCGCCCGGTGCCGGCTGAAGTCGTCGCGATCGGCGGCGACTGGCATGCGGCGCCGACCGACACGACGGGGAAGGCCCACCTGCGGGTTGCGCCCGGCGCATGGGACGTCGTGGCATTCTCCGTCGACCTGGCGGTGGTTCCCACATCACGTGCGACGGCAGTACGGGCCGGGCAGAGCGCCGCTGTGGAGTTCCGGGCGCTTCCCAGGTCGTCCCGGATCGCCGGGACCGTCCGGTTCCGCTCCGACCTGCCGACGGCACTGGCATCCCTCCACGCGGCCGCGTATCCCGCTAATCCCCTGGATGGCTCATACCCCGTGTCTGTCGGCCAGGTCGCGGAGGGCGGGGCCTTTTCTCTCGCCGTCCCCCCAGGCCGGTGGCGGGTGGTGCTGGAAGTGCCGACGGCGACCGCTCCTGGAGAGGCTGCGGCAGATGGCCACTCCCGCCTGGAGCTGGAGGTGGACTTCCGAGGGCTTGCCGGCGTCACGGGGTTCGTCTATGAAGCCGGACTGGTGACCGAGCGCCTGGGCCCTCCGTTCTCGCTGACCGCCGTCGGGCTCTATGCGCTTGATCCGCAGGGTCGGCACCAGATCCTGGCGACGACTCAGGCCAGGGCAGACCAGACGTATGCCGTCTTCGCACCGGTCTCCCCTGGCACGTCGCTGGCGGCCTTCGCGTGGCGTGCGGGCGGCAGCGCGGTACCGGCCGCCGTCCGAACCCGGGCGGCGCCGGGGGCCGCGGCATTCACCGACTTCCGGTTCGTGGTGAATTCGGGAACGCTGGTGGGGCGTGTGGTGGACCCGGCTGGCAGGTCTGTCTCCGACGCGTGGGTGGCAACCGTGTCGGCCGTCCGCTACGAAGACTGGATGATCTGGGGCAGACCGGTGCGGGTCGCAGACGGGATCGTCCACATCCGTGTGCCGCTGGGGCCGGTCCTGGTGCGGGCCTGGAGAGATCCCCACCGCATGGGCGCACCGGTCCGGGTGTCGGTGGGTAGTCCAGAACCCATCGTGGTTCGCCTGGAGGCGCCGTAGACCGAAGGAGGGTAGAACGGGACGCCACACCGGAGGAGGGATTTCCTACGATCAAGCACGACTCAAGCAGACCGACTCATCCCCGCTCTTTGAGACTGCTGGTGTGCGCGATCGCCACGGCCCTCGCACCCCACCCGACCCTCGCGCAACTGCCGTTCGAGATCGTGCAGCGCGGCCAGGTGGATCCTGCAGTGGTCCAGGCCGTCCAGCAGGCCACGCTACGCAGCCTGGCGTCTCTGGCGAGGCTCGGCGTGGTTCTCGATGGGCCTGTGAAGGCGTACCTCTGTGCCACAAAGGCCGACTATGCTGACGTGCTGGTGGAGTTCGGGTTGTTCGACCGGCCGACCGCGGAGCGGCGATCCCACGTCTATAGCGGCCAGTCGGCCCTGGGGGCCTTCGCGTTGAACCTCGAGTACATTCGCAGCTACACCGCGCGGCCCGACCTGCAGGTCTGGTGGACCGTCCCTCACGAGATGTTCCACCTGTACCAGCGCCAGTCGCAAATGGATCGCCGCAGGACGCCCTTTGCCTTCTGGGAGGGGCCGGCCGAGCTGCACAAGCTGAAGGTCCTGGACGAACGAAGGGTCATCGACTTCCAGGCGTACGTGAAGGCCACGCTGCTTCCCCGGTCCCAGCAGGCCAGGAAGAACCACCCCGCCTTCTCCATCCGGCAGATCGGGATCGGGACGCCGGAGGCGAGGACGTTGGGGGATTTCTATCGCATCGCAGCCGCCCTGGGCATCTACCTGCATGAGACTGCCGGGTGGCCCAAGATCATTGCGCTCTATGCGCCGGGTGACACGAGGTTCTCGGCCCAGTTTGAGGCCGTCTTCGGACGCCCGGTGGAGGAGTTCGAGAGAGATTTCTTCGCGTGGCTGGATCGGCAGTAGGGTGGGCCCGGCTAGACCTTCAGGCCGTACTTGCGGACGAACTTCTGCACGCGGCCCTCGGCGTCGACGAACTTGCGCTGGCCCGTGTAGAAGGGATGGCACTTCGAGCAGATCTCCACCCGGATCGACTTCTTGGTCGACCCGGTGACGAAGGTCTCGCCGCACGCGCAGGTGACGCGCGCCTGATGGTACTCGGGGTGGATCCCGGCCTTCATGGAACCGCTCCTTGGGAGGTCGGAAATGGCAACACCGGGAGTATACCAGACCACCCGGGGGCCGTCGAGGCACCTGGCGGCGGGCAGGGCCAGTCGGGCTACCGCAGGTAGGGCAGCGGGTTGATCGGTCGGCCGTGGTGGCGGACTTCGAAGTGGAGGTGCGATCCGGTGCAGGAACCGGTGCAGCCGACGCGCGCAATGACCTGGCCCTTCTTGACCGACTCGCCGGCTCTGACGAGCAGGCTCGACGCATGGCCGTAGACCGTCACCAGGCCGCCGCCGTGGCTGACGATGACCACGCGGCCGTACCCGGCCTTCCACCCCGCGAACTCCACCACGCCGTCGCGCGCGGCGTAGATGGGCGTGCCACGGGGACTGGCCAGGTCGATCCCGTCGTGGTGGCGCCGGTACCGCCAGCCGAACCGGGAGGTGAGCGTCCCGCGCGCGGGCCAGGCCAGGCCCCCGGCGAGCGCCTCGATCTCCTGCTCGGACGCCCGGCGGGGGCTGCGCGACTGCGCGGCCACCTGCCGGTGTCTGGGGAGCGCGCGGCCCGAGATGACCAACCGCTGTCCGGGCCTGATCCACTCGGAGTCGCCCAGGTCGTTATAGGCCATCAGGTCTTCCACGCGCGTCCCGTACCGGCTGGCGATGTCCCACAACGTGTCGCCCGGCTGGACGACGTGGGTGACGGTGTCGGGACGCGGCGGCTCAGGCCGCGACGACGTCCGGGCGGGGGCCCGCCCGCCTCCCTGCGGCGGAATCACCAGAGACCGCCCCGGTGAGAGGGTCGAGGTCGCCTGGATCCGGTTTGCCTCGGCCAGGCGTTCCACGGTGACGCCGTACCGGCTGGCGATCCCCCACAGGGTGTCGCCGCTGCGCACGGTGTGGACCCGCGACGGCGTGACCCTCGTCGGACGGGTGCTGGCCCGCGGCACCCCAATCCCGGGACGGCTGGTTGCCGCGTCTCTCGGCGGCGCCCCAGCCGATGCCCGCGTCAGCCGGGTCTCGCGGGCCACCGGCGGGTGGAGTGCCGAGAGGTCGCGCAGCGGCTGGACGACTGCCCGATCGACTCGAGATCGCACCGGAGGCTGGGAGGCCACCGGCTCCGGCACCCCCAGCGCCGTCGCCAACGCCAGGACCACCGCCACGCACGCCAGCCACGCCGCTGTGCGCAATGCTGCCTCCTACCTGTTCCAGCCAGACGCACCGGCCTGCGCCGGGCTGGATATTCGACCAGCATGTTGCGCACGCGCGGGCGGCGTGCGGTCGTGCGAGGAGACCCAGACAAACCAGCCTGCTGCGGAGTGCTACGACTATTCGACGCCCGGCCGCGTCCTCCTGCCGGGCGTCGAGGTGCGCCCCATCGGGGAGGCTCGGGAGTTTAGGCGCCGTTCTCCTCCGAACTCTTGACGATCGACCGCAGGAACGCCGCGTTGTTGGGGGTCTTGCGCAGGCGGTCCAGGATGAGCTCGGTCATCGCCACGGTGTCGAGCTGCTCCAGACTCTTGCGCAGCACCCAGACCTTGCGCAGTTCTTCGTCGGTGAGCAGCAACTCCTCGCGCCGCGTACCCGACATCTTGATGTCGATGGCCGGGAAGGTCCGGCGCTCCTGCAGTTTGCGGTTGAGGTGCAGTTCCATGTTGCCGGTGCCCTTGAACTCTTCGTAGATGACGTCGTCCATCCGGCTGCCGGTGTCGATCAGGGCTGTGGCGATGATGGTCAAGCTGCCCCCCTCCTCGATCTTGCGGGCCGCGCCGAAGAACCGCTTCGGCCGGTGCAGGGCCGCGGGATCCAGGCCGCCGGACAGCGTGCGGCCCGACGGCGGGATGACCAGGTTGTTAGCGCGGGAGAAGCGCGTCAGGGAGTCCAGCAGGATGACGACGTCCCGGCCGCCCTCGACCAGGCGCTTGGCGCGCTCCAGGACCAGGTCGGCCACCTGGATGTGCTCCTCGGGGGCGCGGTCGAAGGTGCTGGCGATGACCTCGGCCTCGACCGAGCGGCGCATGTCGGTGACCTCTTCCGGCCGCTCATCGAGGAGCAGGACCATCAGGTAGATCTCGCTGTGGTTCTGGACGATGGACTGCCCGATCTTCTTGAGGAGCGTGGTCTTGCCGGCCTTGGGCGGCGAGACGATCATGCCGCGCTGGCCCTTGCCGATGGGCGAGAACAGATCGACCACCCGCACGGTGAGGTCGGATTCGGGCAGTTCCAGCTTGATGCGCTCGTGGGGGAAAACCGGCGTCAACTGCTCGAAGCCGGGACGCGTGCGCGCCTGCTCGGGGTCCAGCCCGTTGACCGCCTCGACGCGCAGCAGCGCGAAGTACTTCTCGTTGTCCTTGGGGGGCCGGACCTGCCCCAGCACCTCGTCGCCCACCCGCAGGCCGAACCGCTTGATCTGCGAGGGCGACACGTAGATGTCCTCGTTGCCCGGCAGGTAGCCGTTGGTCCGCAGGAACCCGTACCCTTCGGGCATGATCTCCAGGATGCCCGAGCGGATCAGCAGCCCCGCGGCCTCGGTCTGGACCTGGAGCACGCGCATGATCAGCTCCTGCTTCCGGTACCGCCGGTAGTTGGGGATGTTGAGCTCCTTGGCCATGTCCTGGAGCTCTGTGAGGGTCTTGGCCTCCAGTTCTGCGATCGGCACGACAACGCTCACCTCTCCGATCTATTCCCGCGACGGCGGCGTCTAGACCCGCGCCGCCCGGCGCGCTTCGAGTTCGGCGGCTAGCCGGCGGGCGTCCGCCAGGAACCGCTCGAGCCCGACGTCGGTCAACGGATGCTTGAAGAGTTGCTCCATCACCTTGAAGGGCATCGTGGCCACCTGCGCCCCGGCCAGCGCCGCCCCGACGACGTGCACCGGGTGGCGCAGGCTGGCGGCGAGCACCTTGGCCCCAAACCGGTAGTGGGCGAAGGCGGCGCAGATGTCCCGAACGACCTGCATGCCGTCGCTGCCGGCGTCGTCGAGCCGGCCCACGAAGGGGCTGACGAACCGAGCGCCCGCCTTGGCCGCGATCAGCGCCTGGGGCAGCGAGAAGACCAGCGTCACGTTGACGGGGATGCCCTTGGCCCCCAGCGCCCGCGCGGCCCTGATCCCCTCCGGGGTTACCGGCACCTTCACCACCACG
>JAVKID010000049.1:11708-23906 GCA_031459655.1 Candidatus Fervidifonticultor octavus
GGGCGCCCAGGTGGCGAAGACCTCGCCCTCGCGAACCATCCCCTCGGCGTCGGCGGTGGTGGTCTCGACGCTGACCGGACCCGGCACGAGGGCGCAGATCTCCTGGATCAGCGCCTTGTGGTCCCGGCCTTCCTTGGCGACGAGGGTGGGGTTGGTCGTGACGCCGTCCAGAATGCCCCAGGACTGCGCCGTCCGGATCTCCTCCAGGTTGGCCGTGTCCAGGAAGAACTCCATGGCCCCTACCTCCCGGTCGCCTCGATGTACATGACCTCCCCGGCGTCGGTGGGTTTGAGCATCTTGAGCTGGTCTCCCGGCCGCAGCTGGAGGAGCAGGACGACCTGGTCGTTGCGGTAAATGGCGCTCACCACCGCGACCCGGTGGGAGCGGATCTGCTTGTTGGCGTCCTCCACGACCACGACCGGCGGGGGGCCGCCGCGGACCTCGCGCAACGTAGCCGTGGTGTAGTCGTAGCGGCCCAGCGTTTCCATGAGCACGTTGAGCCCGAGCACAGCGTCACCCCGAGTGGCTGTCCGGGCTGGCCGGAAGGTGTTGTCGGGCAACGGCAGGAGCGCCTTCTTCTCCAGGGCGACCACCACGCTGCCGCGCGCCTCGGCCGGGATGTCACGGGCGTCGGCCACCTGGAGGGGGTCGTTGGCCCGGCGGCGCGCCTCGGTCTCCAGGCCCATGGCCCGCACCATGAACACCGCCAGATCGGCCCGCGTCACCGGCTGTCTGGGTCGGAAGGTGTTGTCGGGGAAGGCTGCGATGATCCCCCGCTGGAACGTGATGGACAGCTCGGTGGGGTTCTCCTTGGTGGTGTGGACGGCGACCAGCTCGTACCGCCCTGGCCGGACGGGTCGGTCGTTCTGGTCCAGCTGCCGCCAGCGTGTGGCGTCCTGGATGGCCGTTCCGGCGGCTAGGGGGATGGGCTGGGCAACGGGCTGGAACGGCCGGTTGAGGGACCAGCGGGCCATCTCGTTGCCGTCCGCGTCGCGGACGACGAAATCATAGAACTGGGTGGACGAGTACTCGAACCAGACATCCTGAAGGTAGAGGGCCTTCAGGCCCGGCTTCCACTCGACCGAGCCCTGGTCCAGGATGTCCACGATCGCGCCGTCCGGCCGGAACTCCTTGATCTGGATGCGGGCCACGCGATCCCGCCTGGTGCCCTGGGGGGTCCTGGTTTCGACGTAGACTTCACCCTGGTAGCCGACCTTCGCCCCGTCGCGCTCCGAGAGTCTCACGCGGGGGCGGCCGCGGTCGGCAGAGAGAATCTCCGTGGGCACGCCAGGCCCCTCGTTGGCGATGGAGAAGTTCAACTGAATCGGCTCATCGGGCGCGTAGACGGTCTTATTCGTGGTCAGCGTGTAGACGACGGTCCCCTTCCGGATCTCCACCCGCGTCGCCGAGACCGTGCCCATGATCGACGCGGCCGCGACGGCGGCCCGATCCCCGGGCGGGATCTGATCGGTGTCCCGGAAGTCGAGGTAGGGAATGCCGCCGGTCGGCAATCCCAGGACCCGGGCCAGGGAGACCGCCACATCCAGCCGGGTGAGCGGATCGTCGGGCGCCAGCCGGCCGTCCGGCAGCCGCGTCACGACGCCCTTGGCGGCCAGGCGCTCCGCCGCCCGGCGGGCGGGGTGGTTGGCCATGTCCGTGAAGATCTGGGCGGCGGCCGGAGCCGCAGCCACCGCCAGCAACGCGATGGCTGCCGCCGCGCGCACGCACCTGTTCATGAATGCCCTGCCTCCCCCGCCGGGGCTGCGGCGATCCCTGACCGTCTACCCGTGTCGTCTGACCTGTCGCTGTGGAGCATGAACTGTCTGGGATGCGACCCCGGGAGTCCTGGATTGAAACCTGGTCGGAGAATGGTGACGACGGGTGGCGACCACACACCAGTCGCCGGCGACACTGCCCCAGATATTCCTAGCATACCATGCCGGGCTGTGCAAGTACCCCGGCCGCGCTCGGCCGCGCTCGGGGCGGGGCGGGCGGGTCTACATCCGCTCCGGCGCCGAGACCCCCAGGAGGCCCAGGAGGCGCCGGAGCACGACCCGGGTCGCCTCCACCAGGGCCAGGCGGGCGGCCGACAGGTCCGGATCGTCGGAGAGGACCCGGCAGTGGGTGTAGAACAGGTGGAAGGCCTCGGCGACCTCCCGGGCAAAGGCGCACAGCCGGTGGGGCTCACGGCGCAGGCCGGCGGTCCGGATCACCTCGGGCAGCTCCGCCAGCGTGTGGATCAGGGCCGCTTCGCGGTCGTCCTCCAGGCGGTGGAGCGGCGGCTCCTCCCCGGCCTGGCAGCCGGCGGCGGCCGCCTCACGCAGGATACCGGCGATCCGGGCGTGGGCGTACTGCACGTAGTAGACCGGGTTGTCCTGTGAAGGCCGAAGGGCCAGCGCCACGTCGAAGTCCATGGGCACCGACGGGGAGACCATGGCGAAGAAGTACCGCGCGGCGTCTACTCCCACCGCGTCGATGAGGTCGCGCAGGGTCACGAATTCCCCGGCGCGCTTAGACATCCGCAGCGCCTCGCCTTCGTTCTTCAGCCGGACGTGCTGGTAGATGATGATCTCCAGCGCGTCTTCCGGGACCCCGAGGGCGGCGAGCCCGCCCTTCACGCGGGCGACATCCCCGATGTGGTCAATGGCCCAGACATCGATCATCAGCTCGGCGCCGCGGGCGCGCTTGTCCAGGTGATAGGCGATGTCGCTCCCAAAATACGTCCACTCGCCGGAGGGTTTGACGATGACCCGGTCCTTGTCGTCGCCGAACGCCGTGGAGCGGAACCAGAGCTTGCCGTCGGCCTCGTAGACGTAGCCGCGCGCCTGCAGGTCGACCAGGACCCGGTGCACGGCCCCCGAGCGAATCAGGCTCCGCTCGCTGAACCAGACGTCGAACCGGACCCCAAAGCGCTCGAGCACCTCCCGGATGTCGTCCAGGATGGTCGCGACGCTGACGTCGCGGAAGCGCTCGAGCCGGTCTTCCTCGGAGGCCCAAAGCCACCGGTCCCCATCGGCCGCGGCGATCGTCCGGGCCAGATCCGCCACGTACTGGCCGCGGTAGCCGTCGTCGGGGAAGGGCCTGGGCTGGTTGAAGAGCGCGAAGTAGTGGGCTTCCACGGAGCGCGCCAGGTGCAACACCTGCTGTCCGGCGTCGTTGATGTAGTACTCGCGCGAGGTGGCGTAGCCCAGCGCCGTCAGCAGGTTGGCCACCACGTCGCCGATGACGGCGTTGCGGCCGGCGCCGACGTGGAGCGGGCCCGTGGGGTTGGCGCTGACGAACTCCACGTTGACGCGCCGGCCGGCACCCAGGGTCTGGAGGCCGTAGGCATCGCCGAGCCGGCGGATCGACGCGACCAGGTCTCGCCGCCAGGGCCACGCCAGGGTGATGTTGATGAAGCCTGGTCCGGCGACCTCCAGGCGGCCGACACGGTCAGAGGGCGGCGCCCAGGCCTCGATCAGCGCCCGGGCGACCTCGCGGGGGGACCGTCCGGTGCCCCTGGCCAGCACCATGGCGGCGTTGGTGGCGTAGTCGCCGAAGCGCCGATCCCGGGGGACTTCGACGTCCACGTCCGGCACGTCGCCGGGGACGAGCGTCCCCGACGCCATGGCGCGGACGATGGCGTCCCGGATCTGGCGGCGGAGCACCTCGCGGAACATCGGCTTACTATACCATGCGGGGCCCCGGCACGAACTTGCCCAACACCCGCGGCCCCGACGCCCCCGTGGCGGCGGGCACATTGGTCGCCAGGCCGGCGACCGCGTCCGAGGCCAGAAGGGCGAACGCCATGGCCTCCTTGAGTTTCCCGTCCACCCCGAAGTCCTCGGCGAGCCGCACCGTCGCGGCCAGGCCCCGGGCGATCCGCTCGCGCAGGAAGCGGTTGTAGGCGCCGCCGCCGGAGAGCACGACCTCGTCCGGCCCGCCCCGCGGCGACAGGAAGTCGCGGTAGGCGCGCACGATGGAGTCGGCCGTCAGCGCCGAGACCGTCGCGACGATGTCTTCCGGCGGCAGGCGGCGCCGCCTCCCCTCCTCCAGCAGGCGCGCCGCAAAGGCCTGCCCGTAGACCTCCCGGCCCGTCGTCTTGGGCGGCGCCTGGCGGAAGAACGGGTCGGCCAGCAGGTCGGCCAGCCAGGCCTCGTCTATGCGGCCGGCCCTGGCCATCGCGCCGTCCCGGTCGAAGCGCTCCCGCCCACCGGTGAGCGCCGAGATGACCGCGTCGATGACCATGTTGCCGGGCCCGGTGTCGAAGGCGAGCACGTCGTCGATGGCGCACCCGTCGGGCGGACGGGCCGGCAGGTAGGTCACGTTGCCGATGCCGCCGATGTTCTGGACGGCGCGCGACCGCGCGGGATGGCGGAATACGACGAGATCGAAGTACGGTACCAAGGGCGCGCCGTGGCCGCCAGCGGCCACGTCGGCGACCCGGAAGTCCGCCACGACGGGCAGGCCGGTCCGCTCGGCGATGACCGCGGGCTCGCCGATCTGCAGCGTCGCGCCCTGCGGGGCCGGGATGTGCCAGACCGTCTGGCCGGCCGATCCGATGAGGTCCACCTGCGGAGGGGCCAGGCCGGCCCGGGCCATCACGGCCAGCGCCGCCTGCGCAAAGAGCTCCCCCAGCCTGAAGTCGAACCGGCACAGCCGGTCCACGGTGGCCGCGGCGGGATCGAACAGCCGGAAGAGTTCGTCGCGGTCGTCGGGGGGAAACGGCAGCGTGAGCCCGGCCACCAGCCGCACGCGCGCCTGCAGGCCGGCGCCGGCCACTTCGACCAGGGCCGCGTCCACGCCGTCGCCCGAGGTTCCCGCGATCAGGCCGATGACGCGCTTGGGATCGCGCCGGGCGAGCTCAGCGACGGCCCGCATCGCGCCCCTGCCGCACCGCCTCGCGCACGAGCCCGCCTGCGCAAGCCAGCAGCCGCTCGGCCTCCTCTCGGCCGACGCCGGCCAGTCCCATGACAATGGCCACCTTCGCCCGTCCCCCGGACTGCTCCAGCAGCCGGCTGCTGGTCTCCAGGTTCAGGCCGGTGGCTTCGGCGACGATGCGCTGCGCCCGGGCCACCAGTTTCCGGTTGCGCGGCGACAGGTCCACCATGAGGTTGCTGTAGACCTTGCCCAGCCGCACCATGGCCGCGGTGCTGAGCATGTTGAGGACGAGTTTCTGGGACGTCCCGGCCTTCATCCGCGTGGAGCCTGTGAGGACCTCCGGACCCACGACGGGGGTGATGGCCACATCGGCCGCCTCTGCCAGCAAAGAGCCCGGGACGTTGCTGAGGCCGACGATGACGCACCCGCGGCGCCGGGCCTCCTGGACGGCGCCCACCACGAAGGGGGTCACACCGCTGGCGGCGATCCCCACGACCACGTCCCTCGGGCCCGCCCCAAGCCCGGCGATCTCCGCGGCGCCTGCCGCGGCGTCGTCTTCGAACGGCGAGGCCGCCTCAATGGCCGCCGAGGCACCACCGGCGACGACGGCCCGGATCGCCTCCGGATCCACCCCGAAGGTGGGGGGCCACTCCAGGGCGTCGAGGAGGCCGACCCGCCCGCTGGTCCCGGCGCCGACGTAGATGACGCGACCGCCGGCCCGCAGCGCCCGGACCACTTGGTCGACCGCCCGCGCGATGTTGGGGATCTCGGCGGCCACGGCCTCGGGCACGCGGCGATCTTCTTCGTTGATCAGGCGCAGGATCTCTTCCGTCGAGAGCCGGTCGAGTTCCAGGGACCGCGGATTGCGCTGCTCGGTCCCCAGCACGGCGTAGTCGACCGGAGAGGAGTCTTCTTCGGAATGCACCGGACTCACCACTCCCGCGCCCTACGATCGCGTCGCCTCATGGATCCCGTCCGACCCCCTCGCGCGTCAGCGCGCGGATCATTCCGGCCGCATCGAGCCTTGCCGCCCGTGCCGCCAGGAGCGCGGCCCCGACCTCAGGCGGAAAGCGGGCGGGCTGCAGGCCCGCCTGATAGCCCGCCGCCTCCAGGGCCTGGGCCAGCGGGTGGAGGATCAGGGCGCCGGCTTCGAAGGCCCCGCCGACTGCCACCAGCGGAAACGGCACCTCCCGCCAGCCGAGGTGCGCCGCGACCGCCGCCACCATCGCGGCGAGGTGCCGACCGGCACGCTGCAGGATCCGGGTCGCCACGGCGTCGCCGCCCCGGGCCGCATCCACAGCCAGCGGTGCGATCGCGGCGACCTCGTCGATCCCGATGCCACGCACTGCCATCTTCAACCCGGCCAGGGACCCCAGCCCGAAATGCTGGCGCACGGATTCGGCGAGCGCGGTGGTCTCGCCGCGGCCGTCGAACGCCCGCATCGCCGCGCGCAACACCGCCCGGCCGATCGCGTAGCCGCTCCCCTCGTCGTCCAGCAACGGTCCCCATCCGCCGGCGCGGGCCCGCCGTCCTTGTGCATCCACGCCGAAGGCGATGGATCCGGTTCCCGCGATCACGACGATCCCCGGTTCCAGCGCCGTGCCGCCGGCCAGCGCTGCGGCGGCGTCGTGATCGACCAGCACGCTGGCCGCCAGCCCGGCGCCGGCGAGCGTGCGTTCCAGCCGGGCGCGGATCGCGGGATCATCGGCCCCCGCCAGCCCCGCGCCCAGCGCCTCAAGCGGCCCGCCGATCCCGGCCGCCGCCATCGCCTCCCGGACGGATGCGACGACGATCCCGGCCGCCTCTTCGGCCTCGCGGTGGTAGGCGCTGGCCGAGCGCACCGTGGAGGTGGCCAGCACCTTCCCGCCGGCGCTGAGGACCGCCGCACGGGTCTTGGACGCGCCGCCGTCCACCCCGGCGATGGTGGCTTCAGGCATCGAGCGCCCCGATCACCGCGTCGTGAAACGTCCCTCTGAATCCCTGGATGGCCTCATTCGACGCAGAGGGGTGGACCCGGTTGGTCAGCAGCACGACGACCAGGTCGCGATCTGGGTCTACCAGCACCGACGTGCCGGTGAACCCCGTGTGCCCGAACGCCGACGGGGAGGCGCGTGATCCCGCAAACGGCGCGCCCGCCAGCGCCCACCCCAGCCCGCGGGGGGGCTTCGCAGGGCCGGGCGCCTGGGCGCGCGTGGCCTCCCTCACCGTCTCGCGCCCGAGGATCCGCACGCCGTCCAGCGATCCCCTGCGGAGCATCGCCATCCCGAAGCGGGCCAGGTCGGCGGCCGGGCCGAACAGCCCGGCGTGCCCGGCCACGCCGCGTCCCAGGTACCAGGCGTTGCCGTCGTGGACCTCCCCGCGGAGGAGGGAGGTGCGCCAGGGGAATCGCCGACCCAACCCCAGCGCCGCGGCCTTTTCCCGTTCGTAGGCGTTGCCCACCTCGGTGGCGGCGCACCGCGGCCGCCACCCGGCCGGGGGGACGAAGCGGGTCCACCCCATGCCCAGGGGGCCGAAGATGTGGCGCCGGCAGTAGGCCCCCAGCTCCTCGCCGCTGGCGCGCTGGACGAGATGGCCCAGCACGATGAAGCCGAGATCGCTGTAGTCCACCGAAACGCCCGGGGACGAGGCAGCGGGCGTCGCACAGATGCGCCCCACCGCCTGGTCGATGGAGCGGCACGCCCGGGCTCGCGCGCCGCTCCCGACGCAACGCGCGGAGGGAGCTGGGAGATAGAGCATCTCCCACGCCGGCAGGCCCGAGGTGTGGGCCAGCAGGTGCCGCACGGTGACCCGCTCCTTTCCGCCGTCGGCAAACCCGGGCAGATAGCGGCAGACCGGCGCGTCCACGTCGAGGAGACCGCGCTCCCACAGCTGGAGGACGGCCGTGGTGGTGGCGACCGGCTTGGTGACGCTGGCGAGGTCGAAGATCGTCTGCGGAGTCATCGGCCGGCGGCGCGGCACCACCTGGGCGAAGCCGTGCGCTTCCAGCGCCAGCGTGGCCCCTCCCCAGATCACGGCGGCGACCGCGCCCGGGAAGACGCCCTGCGCCATCCCGTCGCGCAGATGCGCCCGCACCGCCTCCCGCACGCGGCGGGCCGCTCCGCCGGCCCGCGACGCAGGACCCGCGCGGGCGGCGGCCATCACTGGAGCCTCGGGTCGAGCAGGTCGCGCAGGCCGTCGCCCAGCAGGTTGAACCCCAGCACGACCACCATGATGGCCAGCCCGGGGAACACCGCGTTCCAGGGGGCGAGTTCGAGGAACTGCCGGCCCTCGCTCAGCATGTTCCCCCACGAGGGGGTCGGCGGCTGCGTGCCCAGGCCCAGGAAGGACAGGGCCGACTCCGAGAGGATCGCCAGCGAGAGGCTGAGGGAGATCTGCACGGTGACCGGCGCGAGGACGTTGGGAATGACGTGGCGAGCGATGATGCGCGCGTTGCTCAGACCCAGCGCGCGGGCGGCGTCCACGAACTCCAGGCCCCGCACCGTCAGCGCCGCCGCTCGCGCGACCCGGGCGAACTGCGGCGTGTAGACGATCCCGATGGCGATGACCAGGTTGAACAGGCTTGTGCCCAGGACCGCCATGATGGCAATGGCCAGCAGGATCGCCGGGAAGGCGAAGATGACATCCATCGCCCGCATCGACACCGCATCCCACCACCCGCCGTAGAACCCCGCCGTCAGGCCGACCGTCGTGCCCATGGCCAGGGCGGTGAGCACCGAGAGGCACGCGACCACCAGGGAGATGCGGGAGCCGACCAGGACGCGGCTGAACACGTCGCGGCCGAACTCGTCGGTGCCGAACCAGTAAAGCCGCCCCGGGGGCGAGAGGGCATCGGACGGCGACATGGCGCGGACGTCCCGGGGCGCGATGGCCGGCGCCAGCAGCGCCACCACGATGCTCGCCACGACGATGACCAGGCCGATGGGCGCCACGCGGTTGCCCACGAACCGGCGAGCCCACCACCGCCACGTGCGCAGGCGGGGCGCCTCGGCCGGCGGCGCGGCCGCCATCTCAGGTGTAGCGGATGCGGGGGTCGATCCAGGCATAGAGGAGATCCACGACGAGGTTGGTGAGCACAAACAGCAGGGCGACGACCAGCACCACACCCTGCACCACCGGGTAGTCGCGTTGGAAGATGGCCTGCAGCGCCAGCCGGCCCATCCCGGGCAGGGCGAAGATCTCCTCGATCACCACCGTGCCGCCCAGCAGGTAGCCCATCTGGAAGCCGATGACGGTGACCACCGGGATCATGGCGTTGGGCAGGGCGTGGCGGAGCATCACCGCCGTGCCCCGCAGCCCCTTGCCGCGGGCGGTGCGGATGTACTCCTGCCCCAGCACCTCCAGTAGCGACGACCGAACGTAGCGCATCAGGATCGCCGCGATCGCCGTGCCCAGCGCCAGCGCGGGCAGGTAGAGGCTCTGCAGCGTGCCCAGGGCGTCCTGCGTGATCGGGACGTACTGCCCCAGCGCCACGTGGAGGTAGCGCGAGAAGACGAGGATCAGCATGGCGCCCAACCAGAAGTTGGGGATGGACAGCCCCAGCAGGCCGGCGATCCGCGCGACGACGTCGAACGCCGAATTGCGGGTGACGGCCGAGAGGACACCGAGCGGCACCGCGATCACCACGGCCACCACCAGCGCCAGCGTGGCGAGCTGGAAGGACAGCGGCAGCCGCTGCAGGATATCGGACAGCACCGGGCGAGCGGTCCTCAGCGACACGCCGAAATCGCCGCGCAGCACCCGGCCCAGGTAATCGGCGAACTGGACCCAGATGGGCCGATCCACCCCGAAGAAGCGCCGGAGTTCCGCCATCTGCTCGGGCGTCATCTCCACCTGCGTGCCCAGAAACAACTGGATGGCGTCCCCCGGGATCAGCCGGATGAGCAGGAACACCACCACGAGGATGCCCAGCAGCACCGGGATCAGCGCCAGCACGCGCGCGGCCAGATAGCGTTGCATCGGCGGAGTCCGGCGGCCGGGGCCCGCGGCCCGTGCGCCCCGGCCGCACGTTCATTGAGGGGCAGGGCGCTACCGCTCGACCGTCGCCTCCTCCAGATAGTACAGCGCGCCGTTGCCGATGAGCCTGAACCCCCGCACGTAGCCCTGCAGGACCTGCGTCTCCATCGGCACGTAGAGGAACAGGGCCGGCGCGGCCTCGATCAGCGCGCGCTCCAGCTCCGCATAGATCGGCTTGCGGGCGTCGGCGTCCAGGTTGACGCGACCGCGCTCCAGCAGCCGATCGATGGCCGCGTCCTTGAACAGGAAATTGTTGACCGCGCCGGTGCTGTGGAAGGTCCGGTACAGGAACCGGTCGGGGTCCGGATCGCCGCCGCGCAGCTCGATCATGGTGTCGAAGTCGCGGGCCACCCAGCGGTTGATGTAGGTGCCCCACTCGATGGTGTCCAGCGTGGCGGTGACGCCGATCGCCCGCAACTGCTCCTGGATGACCTGGGCCACCGCGATGCCGCCCTCGTAGGTGGGCGAGGTGACGATGCGCGTCGCGAAGCCCTGCGGGTATCCGGCCTCGGCCAGCAGTTGCCTGGCGCGGGCGAGGTTTGGGGTGTAGGAGGGGAACCTGGAAGCGGGCGTGGCCCACGGCGTCGAGGCCGGAATGGGCCCGGAGACCGTGGCGTAGCCGAACTCCGCGGTGTTCACGATTGCCTGGCGGTCGATGGCCCAGGAGAAGGCGTAGCGCACCCGCGCGTCATCGAAGGGCCGGCGGGTGGTGTTGAAGGAGAAAATCCTGAGGTTGATCCCGGCCTTCTGCAGCACGACGATGCCCGGCTCGCGCTTCGCCTGGGTGATCACCGGGCCCTGGTTGATCGTGGCCATGTCCAGGGCGCGGGTCCGCACGCCGGCCAGCAGGGAGGCCTGGTCGGGGATGACGCGGATGATGATCGTGTCGATCCTGGGGAGCCCGCGGCGGAAGTAGTTGGGGTGGCGGACCAGTCGCATGAAGTTGTCCGGCACCCACTCGGCCATCATGTAGGGGCCTGTGCCGGCCACGGTGCGCTGCAGGTTGCCGTGTTGCTGGACCGCCGCCCGCTCGACGATGGAGAGGTTGGCCGAGGCCAGGCCGGACAGCAACGAGGCCAGCGGGAAGCGCATCCGCACCCGGACCGTGTAGCGGTCGACGGCATCGACCGCGGTGATCACGTCGATGAACGACCGGCCCGGCGAGCGGGTCGCGGGATCCAGCACCCGCTCCAGGGTGAACTTCACGTCTTCAGCCGTCATCTCGGCGCCGCTGTGGAACCTGACCCCGCGCCGCAGCCGGAAGATCGCGGTGCGGGGGTCTGGGAACTCCCAGGACTCGGCCAGGTCCGGCTCGATCTCCAGCCGGTCGTTGTAGCGCACCAGCTTGTTGTAGAGGAAGTCGATGCGGCGGAACGAGGAGAACGCGGTGACCAGGTTGGGGTCCAGCCCCACGACCTCCTGGTCCACCCCGATGGTGAACGTCGTCCCGGCCGGGCCGGCGCCGGCCGGCAGGGCCGGCAGCACGAGCCCGACCACGAGCACCCACAACATCCAGCGGACCCTCACTGGCTTCGCCTCCTTCGGTGATCTCTCGTCTCCCGGGTCACGATGGGACCCCGGGTCTTCCGGTAGAGCCGCTCGGTCACCCCCCCGCACGACGTAGTCGGGAATCGCCCCGACCATGCGGTAGCCCAGCTTCTCATAGAAGGCCTGGGCCCCGCGGTTGAAGTCCGAGCACAGGAGGAAGACATTCGGACCCGCCGCAAACAGGCGTCGCTCGGCATGCGCCATCAGGCGCCTGCCGACCCCGCGCCCGCGCGCGCGGGGCGCGACGCCCAGCAGTCGGACGTAGCCGCTGTGGTGGAAGGTGCCGTCCAGGCGGAACCAGACGAAGCCGACCACCTGCCTCCTCGTGCGCGCCACGGCGACCTCCCCCGCCGCCCGGGCCGCCGCGCCGCCGCGCCGGGATGCGGCCAGTACCGCGCGCACCATCCGCCGCGCCTGCGGGAGCCTCACCTCATAGCGCTGCCAGAGAGGATCGCCCGCGATGATCCGGGCGCAGGGCTCCACGTCCTCTGCCCGCAGCCGGCGGATGACCAGGGGGGAGGCCATCAGAACTTCTTCTCCGCCACCGCGTCGCGCGTGGCCCGCAGGGCCGCCAGCGTCGCGTCGTAGCGACGCAGGGCGACGGCCACCATGAGGGCGTCGACGACGGCGAGTTGCGCGATGCGGCTGGCCAGCGCCCCGCCCCGGATGCCGCTCTCGGGCGAGAGGGTGTGCAGGTGGATCTGCGCCACCTTGGCGATGGGCGACGGGCCGTAGCGGGTGATGGCAACGGTGGTGGCCCCCGCCGCCCTCGCCACG
>JAVKID010000005.1:0-56935 GCA_031459655.1 Candidatus Fervidifonticultor octavus
ATGATGATGACCTCGTCGCCTCCGTCGTGGCGCCGGATGTCCACCCGATCCCACCGGCCGCGCACCCGGGTGGCGCCCACCTGGAACGAGAACCGGCTCTCGACCATGGTCGGGGTCGCCCCGGTCGCCTGCTGGAAGGCGAGGAACGTCGCCAGGACCTCGCGGCCTTCCGCCAGGCGCTGGTCCTCGTGCTCCCGGCTGACGAAACCCTCCGTGACCCAGGCCTGCTCGAAGGCCCGGTACAGATCCTCCAGGGCGACCGGCTGCCCGCGCGAGCGGCGGCGGTTGTACTCCATGGCGCCGGCGTGCACGGCGGTCCCATAGACGACCCGGTGATCGCGCAGCAGCGGGACCCGCAGGACGTGCGCGTACTTGTACTTCAGCGGGCAGACCTGGTAGTCGTCGACCTGACGGAAGGAGAGGTGGATCGGGGCATCGGCCGGCACGATCCCTGGCAGCCCGCCAGAGACCTCGGGGGGATCGGCCGGCGGGGCGTGGCGCGCGATGGCTTCCAGCGGTGAGGCGCGCACCGCGTCCGGGTCCACCCCCGGTTCGTCCAGGGCCTCCAGGACGAAGCGGCTGACCTTGCGCGGGCGGATGCGGCCGTAGTCCCGCCCGCTGGTGAGGACCAACCGCTCCCGCGCACGGGTCATACCCACGTAGAAGAGCCGCCGTTCCTCCTGCAGGTGGCTGTCGCCGGTGGGCAGGACCTCCTTGTCCCGGACCAGGTCATCGGGGAGCTCCAGCGGCTCGCTGCGCGACCGCGACGGGAACTTGTCCGCCACGCAGTTCACGATGAAGACGATGGGGAACTCCAGGCCCTTGGCCTTGTGCACGGTTAGGATGTGGACGCCGTCAAAGTCGGGGTCGGGATCAGGCGTCGGCGGATCGTCGCCGGCGGCGATCAGGTCTTCCATGCGACGCACGAACTCGGGCACCCGATCGTACACCGCGACATCACCGTGGCGCGCCACGATGTCAAACAGCCGCGCCAGGTTGGCCACCTTGGCTTCGTCGCCTGGCTCCCCCGAGGTTGCCAGACGGCGGATGTAGCCCGTGCGGGTGACCAGGTACTCGTAGAGCACGCGGCCGGTGGCGTGGTGGCGCATCAGGGTGCGCATCTCGTCCAGATCCTCCACCAGTCGCGCGATGGAGGCCCGGCTCTCCGGGGAGATCTCGGCTGTCAGTTCATCGAGGTCCCGGGGGGACCGTTCCTCCCGCAGACGCCGGAACAGGTACTCCAGGGACCGGTGGCGGCGGTGGGCGTGGCTCAGCGCGCGCGCCATGTCCGTGGGGTGGATGAGATAGAGCGGTGAGGTGCCCAGATAGTAGAGGCTGAGGTTGTCGTCGGGATCGGCCAGGACGCGCAGGAACGCCATGGCCAGCCGGACTTCCTCGCGATCATAGAGGCCGCGCGTGCCCGAGAACCACCAGGGGATGGCGCGCACATTGAGCGCGCGCATGAACGGTTCGGCGTCCTGGTTGGCCCGCACCAGGATCGCACAGTCACGGGCGCGGCCACCCCCGGCCAGGTGCTCGGCGATCATGGCGGCAACGGCGTCGGCCTCGTCGCTGAGGGTTTCGAAGCGCAGGTGCCGGACGGGCGCGCCACCTGGCTTCTGCGCCACCAGGCGCTTGTCCAGTTGGCTGCGGATCTCGAGGCGGTCCGGGTTGTTGTGCTGGATGAGCCGGTAGGCCGCATCGAGCACCGTCTGGGGGGAGCGGAAGTTCGCGGTGAGCACCACCTGGGCCGCGTCGGGATAGGCGGTCGTGAAGCCCAGGATATTGCTGATGGCCGCGCCGCGGAACTTGTAGATGGACTGGTCGTCGTCGCCCACCACGGTAATGTTGCGGTGGGGCGCCGCCAGCAGTTTGACCAGCTCGAACTGCGCATGGTTCGTGTCCTGGAACTCGTCGACCAGGATGTAGCGGAAGCGGTCCTGGTAGCGCCGCAGGATGTCGGGGCGGTCCCTGAAGAGCCGTAGCGGCAGGGCGATGAGGTCGCCGAAGTCTACCCGGCCGGTTGCGCGCAGCAGGCGCTGGTAGGCGGCGTAGACCCGCGCGAGTTCCAGGTGCGCTGCTGCGGCCTCGCGCAAGTCGGGCTGAGGGGCGGCCTCGGCCAGCAGCCGAAGAGCGTAGGCTTCGTAGGTCTCGGGGGAGATGTCTTCGTCCTTGGCCCGGCTGATCAGCGACAGGATGGCATCGATATAGCGCGTGGGATCTCCCGGCGGGCGGTAGCGCTCCAGCGGCATCTCGAACAGCCGGTCGCGGAAGAAGATGAACTGCTCGGCCCGCGACAGCACCCGGAAGTCCGGCCCCAGCCCGGCCTCCAGCGCCTGCTCCCGCAGGACGCGGTCACCGAATGCGTGAAACGTGCTGATCCAGGTGTCCACGTAGCCGTAGGGAACCATCTGGTCCACCCGGAGTTCCATTTCGGCCGCGGCCTTCTCGGTGAAGGTGAGCGCGAGGATCTCGGCAGGCCGGGCCCGTCGCGTCGCGATCAGCCAGGCGATCCGCCTGGTGATCACCAGCGTCTTGCCCGTGCCGGCTCCGGCGACGATGAGGAGCGGTCCCTCCCCGTGCGTGACCGCAGCGGCCTGGGCGTCGGTCAGGCCCTCCAGCGCCCGCTCCGCGGCCTCGGGTCCCACACCGGGGAGGCGCGCCCCGAAGATGTCCAGGGCCAGCTGACCTCCCGGCATCGCGGCAGGATTAGACGGCGGGGTCGGCATCAGAGGACGCGGCGCGGCCCATGAGCGCGCGCAGGATGCGGGCGATCACATCGGGCGCAAACCCGCGGCGCTGGAGCCACATGCCCAGGCGACGGCGGGCGACGGCGGGCGGGAACCGCTGCAGTCGGCGCAGGCGCCCCCGCGCCTGTTCCAGCGCGAGGGCTTCCTCCGCGCCCTCGGGCAGTTCGGCAGCGATGGCCTCGGCCACGACGGAGGGCGCCACCCCTCGGGCCAACAGCTCGGCACGCAGGCGTCGGGGTCCGCTGGGCCGCAGGGCCACCCGGTCTCGAACCCAGGCCCGGGCGAACCGGGCGTCGTCGATCCACCCCGCGCGGTGCAGTTCGGTCATCACCGCCACGATCGTTCCACGATCGAATCCCCTGCGGCGCAGCGCGGCCACGAGTTCAGCCCGGCTGCGCAGCCGGCGCTCCAGCAGGCGGAGGGCCGCGGCGCGCGCCTGCTGCCGCACCGCCGCATCGGCGATCCGGGCCGCGAGCTCCGCACTGACCTCGGCGCCCCCGGTCAGGCCCAGCGTCCGGACGGTGTCCGCATCGAGGCGAAAACTCCCCAGGCCCTCGAGGTCCACCCGGCACAGGTGAGGGTGCCGTGGCAGGGGGCGCACCTGCGCCACTCGCGCAACCGACCCCTCCCCGCTCACCGCCCGCCGTCCAAGCGCCGGTTCCGGTGGACCCTAGCCGCGGGTCCGCACCGGCACCGGGCGTCCCGGCGGCTCGGCCGCGGGCGCCATCTCGGCGGGAGTCTCCCGAGGGCGCAGGATCCCCCGGGCCTCGCGCACCCGGCGGTCGATCTCGCGGGCCACCTCCGGGTTGTTGTCCAGGAACTCCCGCGCATTGTCGCGGCCCTGACCCAATCGCAGATCGCCGTAGGTGAACCAGGTGCCCGATCGCGTGATCAGGCCCATGGCCGTCGCCACGTCGAGGATGCTCCCGGTCCTCGAGATGCCGTGGCCGTAGAGGATGTCGAACTCGGCTTCGCGGAACGGCGGGGCCAGCTTGTTCTTCACGACCTTGACACGGGCACGCATCCCCTTGACCTCGTCGCCGCTCTTGAGGTTCTCGGTCTTGCGGATCTCCATTCGCACCGACGCGTAGAACTTCAGGGCACGGCCGCCAGTCGTCGTTTCCGGCGAGCCGAACATCACCCCGATCTTCTCGCGAATCTGGTTGATAAAGACCACGGTGGTGTGCGACTTGCTGATGGTTCCCACCAGCTTGCGCAGGGCCTGCGACATCAGGCGTGCCTGCAATCCCACGTGGGCATCGCCCATCTCACCTTCGAGTTCGGCACGGGGCACGAGCGCCGCAACGGAGTCGACCACCACCACATCAACCGCGCCGCTGCGGACCAGCGTCTCGGCGATCTCCAGCGCCTGCTCGCCGGAATCGGGCTGCGAGAGCAGGAGGTTGTCCACGTCCACGCCCACGGCGCGCGCGTAGGACGGGTCCAGCGCGTGCTCGGCATCGATGAAGGCTGCCACGCCGCCCTCGCGCTGGGCCTCGGCGATGATGTGGTAGCCCAGCGTGGTCTTACCCGAGGCCTCCGGGCCGTAGATTTCCACCACGCGCCCACGGGGCACGCCGCCCACTCCCAGGGCTAGGTCCAGCCCCAGGGCGCCGGTCGGGATCACCTCGACCTGGAGTCTGGCGGAGGCCTCGCCGAGCTTCATGATGGACCCCTTGCCAAACTGCTTCTCGATCTGCGAAAGGGCCAGGTCCAGCGCCCGCTGCCGATCCGTCATGGTCCCCGACCTCCTGCACGGCGTGGGATAGTCAGAGGATACCAAACAAATGTTCGGATGTCAACCCCCGAAGATGCAGCGTGCTCGTGCCGATCTACCACATTTAGGGGTCCGAGCCCATCAGGAATTCAATCCCTGGCCCAGGAACACCTGCTCCCAGGGGGTGTAGATGGGTCCTTCGGGGGTCAGGCGGCTCTCCATCACGGTCAGCGCCCGGACGTGTTCTGGGCCGATCACGACGCTCCGGAACCGGTGCAGCACGCGGACCAAGTCACCCCACTGGCGCTCGTCCCTGGCCCGGCCCAGTGTCAGGTGCGGCCGGAAGCGGCGCTGGTCGGCCGGGAATCCCGCCCTGGCCAGTGCACGGGCCAGGGCGGCGGCAAGATGCTCCAGCGCTTCGGCGCCCTCGGTGGTCCCGACCCAGACCACCCGGGGCCGCTCAAAGGTGGGAAAGGCGCCCAACCCGGCGATGGTGATCGAGAACGGCGCGCCGGCCCGAGCGACCTCCCGCGTGACCGCGGTGGCGCGCGCGACGTGGGCGGCGGAAATCTCGCTGAGGAAGCGCAGCGTGAAGTGGAGGTTCGCGGGTCGCACCCACCGCAGCCGCGCGCCGGCCGACCGCATCTGCTCCTGGAGATCGGCGAGGCGCCGCCGAGTTTCGTCGCTCACCTCCACGGCGATGAACGTCCGGTGCTGCGTCACCAGCGCAACAGGGCGAGCCGGATCAGGTTGAGCGCGGCCTGGGTCGCCAGGTGGCGGATCCCCGTCCGCCCGGCCCCATCGCCGAACCGCAGTTCTTCCGACCGGACGCCCGCCGGCGAGGCCATGGCCACGTAGACAAGTCCGACGGGCTTGTCCGGTGTGGCGCCAGTCGGGCCGGCGATCCCGGTGACCGCCACGGCGAGGTCGGCCCCGGCGCGGCTCCGGGCTCCCAGGGCCATCGCCTCCGCCACCGGGGCGCTCACCGCGCCGTGCGCGGCGATGAGCTCGGCCGGCACGCCGAGGTCGCGGACCTTGGCGTCATTGCTGTACGCGACCGAGCCCGACAGGAGGAACGCGGAACTCCCCGGCGTCTCGGTCAGGCGCGCGGTCAGCAGCCCGCCAGTGCAGGACTCGGCGACGGCCAGCGTCACCTGGCGCTCGACTAGGAGCCGGGCCACCACACCCTGGAGCGTCTCGTCATCGGCCCCGAAGACGGCATCCCCCAGCCGGGCCCGCAGGCGCCTTTCCATGTCGTCGATCAGCGTGGCGACCTCCTCGGGCCTCCCCTTGGCCGTAATGCGCAGGTGGACCTCACCGAGCCTGGCCAGCGGTGCGACGGTGGGGTTGGTTCCGTGAATGAGGTCGCGCACGCGCTCCTCCACCACGGATTCGCCCAGGCCGGCCACGCGCAGCACGCGCGAGCGGATCACGACGTCCCCGGTCCTGGCCCGCAACCACGGAATCAGGCCTTCGACTGCCAGGCCCTCCATCTCGTGCGGCACGCCGGGGAACACGAAGATCGTCTTCTCGCCGGCCGGCACGCGGAGCCCGGGGGCCGTGCCGCGGCGGTTGGGGATCACCTCTGCGCCTCGGGGAATACGGGCCTGGCGGAAGATGGACTCCGGCGGCCTGCGCCGGCGCGCCTCGAAGAACGCCCTCAGCGCCTCCGCGACCGCCTCGTCGAAGACCAGCGGGAGTCCCACCGCCTCCGCGACCGCCTCCACCGTCAGGTCGTCCTCGGTGGGACCCAGCCCGCCGGTCGTGACCACCAGGTCGGCCCGGCTCAGCGCCAATCGCACGGCCGCCTGCACGCGTTCCAGGTTGTCGCCGACCGTCTGCTTGTGGCGCACGTCCACTCCGTGCTCGGCCAGCAACCGGGCCAGGAAAACCGCGTTGGTGTCGGTGATCTGGCCCAGGAGCAGTTCGGTCCCGACCGAGATGATCTCAGCGCGCATCGGGTGAGGAGCCCCTGGGTCCTAGCGAGGAGTGTCCCTGGTGAATGTGCGGTCCACCACTTCTCCGGTCTGGCCGAGCACGCCGACGGGTCTCCCGTTGGCCGTCACCTGCACCGCGCCGGCGTTGCCGGCGCGCAGCGCGACCGTGGTGCGGCCCTGCCAGCGTTGAGAGTCACCGGCCGCCAGGAAGCCTTCGAAGACCGGCTGATCATCCACGACCACCCGCAACCACGAACGGGCCGAGGCCTGGACTTCCACCGTCACCCCCTCCGGCGCGGCGGGCTCACCGGTCGGCCCTGCGACGGTCGCCGGGACCTGGGGCTGCGATTCATCATCCATCGTTGCCGGTTTCGAAGAGACGGTGCCGCCGGGTTCCAAGTCAGGCGGCGCGGCTGCCGGGGCCGACTCGCTGAACTCCCGGAACTGTCGGTACGAATAGACGGCCAGCGCCACGCCCGCGACCAGCACACACGCGACCGCCATCGCCGTCCACCTGCGCCACCTCGGCTGGGAGACCGCCGGCGTCACCGCCGCGTCCAGACGGTGCAGGGACGCGACGGACCCCACGGCCCTGGCCGACATCACGGCATTCAGACGTCGGATCAGCGGTTCCGGGTCCAGGCCGAGTTCCTCGGCCACCAGGCGCAGGAACCCGCGCGCAAACGGCAGCGGGGGGAGTTCGTCGAAGCGCTCGTCCTCGAGGGCCGTCAGGTACTTGATCCGGACTTTCGTGCGGGCCTGCAGGTCGGCCAGCGAGACCCCGCGCTCGGCCCGCGCGCTCCGGAGGGCATGCCCGATTCCCTCTCCGGTGGTCCGTTCGCGAGGAACGGAAGACGTGGTCACGTGCCCGATCTTCCGCACTCGGGCGGCATTTCCCTCCGCGCCTCTAGGATGACGGGGCGCGCTCCTCCACGGACCAAGCTGCGGCGATTTCGGCCGCCAGGCGCGCGTTGGCCTCGAGCAACGCCAGGTTGGTCTCCACCGTCCGCCCTCCGGTGGCCTGGGCCAGCGCGTTCAGCAGGAACGGCGTCACCTCCGGGCCGGCGACCCCCTCCCTCCGGGCACGCGCCATTGCATGGGCCACCGCGCGGTCCAGGTCCGGCGCGGCCAGCGCCACCGCAGCCGGCGGCGGCTGCACCACCAGGAGGGCGGCCTGACCTCCCATCCGCGTCCAGGCCCGAGCCATCGCCGCGATCTCCGCAGGGTGATCCACCCGGTGCGGGACCGAAAGGCCGCTCTCGTCCGTCAGGAACGCCGGCAGCGTCCCGGTCCGGTAGCCCACCACCGGCACACCGAGTGACTCGAGGGCCTCGGCGGTCCTGCGGTGGTCGCAGAAGACCTTGGCGCCCGCGCACACGACCACCAGAGGATACCGGCTCAACGCCACCAGGTCCGCCGAGACGTCACCCGCGCCCTCGGCGCCCAGGTGGACGCCGCCGATGCCGCCCGTGGCCATGACCCGGAGGCCCGCCGCGTGCGCGATGGCCAGCGTCCCGGCCACGGTGGTGCCGCCGGATCGCCGCCGGGCAACCGCAAACGCCAGATCGCGCTCGGAGAGTTTCAGGACCTGGGGCGCCGTGAGGAACTGCCACTCCCCCAGATCGATGCCGACCTCCACGCGGCCCTCTCTGACCGCGACCAGCGCCGGGAGCGCCCCGGCCTCCTCGACCGCTGCCCCCAGCCGGGACACCAGGCGGGCCGACGCCTCTGGCGGCAGACCGTGCGAGAACACCGCGCTCTCCAGCGCGACCACCGGGAGGCCGCCAGCAAGCGCCGCCGCGACCCGCGGGGCCACGAGAAGCCAGTCGGACGCCGGACGCATCAGGTCCGCTGCAGCACGGCGGCCAGGTCGGCCGGCGTGTTGTCCTCAGAGCGCACCGCGAGCGAGGCCGCCTCGGCGGCCAGGTGCGCGGTGCGGTCGGGTTCCATCCCGGCCAGGTGCGCGTGCGCCGCCACCGCAGCCACGGCATCTCCGGCTCCGGTGGGATCCACGACTTCAACCTCCCGGGCCGGCGCGAAGGCTTCCTCCTGCGCCGTAACGATGCCGACCCCGCTCCTGCCCTGCGTGATCACCACGCACGCCACGCCATCGGTGAGCAGGGCGGCCGCCAGCGCCTGCCAGCTCAGGGTCGGTGGGAGTCCGGTCAGCGCCAGCGCCTCGGCGCGGTTGCAGACCACGACGGCGGCTCCTGGGAGCACGGGTCTCAGGCGCGGCGCTTTCGCCGGCGAGGTGGCCAGCAGGACCCGCGGACGCTCGCCGACCATGGCCGCCAGCGCGCGCTGCGCCGTCTCGGACAGGTTGGCGTCGCTGATCACCAGAGCCGCCGTCTCCACGAGCGGCCGCCAGGCCCCCAGGTCGTCGACGGCGAGATTCTCAATGCCACCCGCATCGGCCACGCACCAGGCCTCGCCGTCCGGCGGTCCCACGGAGACGAACAGCCCGGTCCGGGCTGTCCGCCTGACGTGCCCGACCTCCACGCCGGCCGCCGACGTCACCTGGAGCAGCCAGTCGCCGAGCGGGTCGGTCCCCACGGCGGACAGCAGCGCGACGCGGTGCCCCAGGCGCGCCAGGTCCACGGCGACGTTGCGGCCGGATCCGCCGGGTAGGATCCTGACGGTCCCGGGCAGCGACACCCCCGGCGTCCAGCCCGCGCGCGCCGTGGCGCGCACATCCACCAGCGCACCGCCCACCACAACGATCTGCCCGCGCTCCAGCGGATCCGGGCTCATGCCGTCCCCCTGCCAGCCCGGGGCAAGCCACCCGCAAGCCGCAGGGCCTCAGTGACGAGGTGCTGCTTGGCGAAGTCTCCTCCGGTCACCCAGCGCAGGAGGCCCTCGCGTCCCAGCACCTGGCGCCGAATCTGCGCGGGTGACCGGCCCGCGGCCGCCAGTTCCCAGACGCGGGCGCAGAGGCCCTCCCAGTAGGCCAGCTTCGCCGCCAGCGCCCGCTGGCCATCATCGATCACCGCGCCGAAGCTGCAGAACGGCCGCCGGACGGGCAGCGCCGCGACGCGGCGCAGCGACGCCAGACTCTCGCCCAGGCGTTCGTCCCGGCGCAGGTACTTCACCCGCTCGCCCAGGTACAGGTCGGCCCCGAACAGCCATCCCGCGCGCTCCTCGAACAGGACCACCTGGTCAGGGCTGTGCCCCGGGGCATGGATCACGCGAAACGTGTAGCGGTCGGTGCTGATCTCTTCCCCCAGCGGTTCGGGATCGCAGGGAGGCGGGGTGCCCCACACGACCCTCCGGTAGAGCGAAAGATGCGGATCCGGATGGCGCAGGCGCTCGATCCCCAGGGGGTGGATCCTGGCCCGCAGGCCCGCGCGGGCTGCGAGCGCGGCGTTGCCGCCCACGTGGTCCTCGTGGTGATGGGTGTTGACAACCTGCCTGACCGCATCGCCGTCCAGCGCTGCAGCGAACTCCTCCGTGGTGTGCGCGCACCCGGTGTCGATCAACAGGCCGTCCACGTGGAAGGCGCAGACCCAGTACAGCGGCTGGCCGAGGGCCGCGCGCGCCATGCGGAACTGCGTCACCGGGCCGAAGGACCTGATGCGGACCACGACTAGCCTTCTTCTTTGGTGAACGGGATCCCGTCCGCCGCCGGCGGGGTCGCGCGCCGCACGAACCCGGCCAGGACCAGGATGGTGGCCAGATGCGGCAGCACCGTGATGAACTGGTACGGCACGCCGGTGTAGACCACGCGAAGGCTCAGCGCGTCGAAGTACCCGAACAGCGCCGAGGCGCCTAGCGCCCCCAGCGGCCACCAGTTCCCGAAGATCATCGCGGCCAGCGCGATGAAGCCGCGGCCCTGGGTCATCCCCTCGAGGTAGCCTCGTCCTTGCTCGATGGAGAGGTAGCCCCCGGCGAGCCCTGCCAGAGCCCCGCTGATCAGCACGCCGGCGTACCGCAGGCGCACCACGTTGACCCCCAGCGTGTCGGCAGCGTGGGGGTTCTCGCCGACGGCGCGCAGGCGCAGCCCGAAGACGGTGCGGAGCAGGATCCACTGGCCCAGAACGACCAGCCCGAGGGCGATGGGGATCATGGGCGAGATCCCGGTGGCCACCGGTGCCAGGGCGGGGACCTCCCGCAAGAGGGGGATGCTCCAGGGGCCAAACCCGCGGATGCCGGGCGACTGGGTCGCCACCCCGAAGAACAGGATGTTCAAGAAGCGCGCCAAGCCCACCGCCAGGAGGTTGAGGGCCACGCCGCTGATGAGCTGGTCCACGCGGAACGTGACCGCCATCACCGCGTGGATCGACGAGAAGAGCACCCCGGCGACCATGGCGGCCAGCATGCCGGTCACCGGGGCGATGGCGGGCGCCGCGGCGCTCGCTTCGGGCCCCTGGAACGCCTGCGTCACCAGGTGCGTCACCGCCGCCCCAAAGAAGGTCCCCATGATCATGGTGCCTTCCAGCCCGATGTTGAACACGCCGCCGCGCTCGGTGTAGACGGCGCCCAACGCGGTGAGCAGGATCGGGACGGTGAGCCGCACCGCCGAGGCCAGCAGCGCCATGTTGACCAGGGAGGCCAGCAGGTCCACCGCTAGCCCCCTTCCGCCACCGCGGCGATCGGGGATCCACCCGACGCGCGCTCCGCCTCGCGCTTGCGTTGGACCCGCACGTACCGTGTGAGCAGCTCGTAAGCGACGACGATCGCCAGGATGATGACCGCCTGGAGAATGGTGATGACCTCGCGGGGGACGCCGGCGAAGACCTGGACGCCCTGGGCCCCGCGGTCCAGGAATCCGAAGAGCCAGGCCGCCGGGATGATCCCCAGCGGGTGGTTGCGGGCCAGCAGCGCGACTGAGATGCCGGCGAAGCCCAGCCCCTTGGGGAAGTCGATGTCGAAGTAGCCGAAGAAGCCCAGAATGTCGGACAGGCCGACCAGGCCGGCGACGGCGCCCGCGGTCATGAACATCACGAACCGGACCCGGTCCAGGCTGATCCCCGCCGCCTCGGCGGCGCCGGGGTTCAAGGCGACGGCCCGCACCTCATAGCCGAACCGGCTGCGGGCCAGCACATAGGCGGCCCCAGCGCACATCACCACCCCCACCACCAGGAACCAGTTCAGCGCCGAGTGCTCGGGGATCTCCAGGCCGAGCCGCTGCAGCAGCGGCCCCAGCAGGGGCATCCGCGCGCTATCGTGGAACAGCGGCGTCCGGACGCGGGGCGTCCCCGCCTGCGTCGGATCGCGGAAGACGTCGGCGAGCAGGTAGAGGACCAGCGCTCCGGCGATGTAGTTCATCATGATCGTCGTGATGACCTCGTGGGCGCCGCGCCGGAGCTTGAGGGCGATGGGCACGAAGGCCCATAGCGCCCCGGCGGCCGCGCCGGCCAGCACCGCCAGGGGCAGGTGGACGGCCGCCGGCAGGCCGCCGATGGAGAACCCCACCCACGCCGCGGCGAACGCGCCGACGTAGTACTGTCCCTCAACCCCGATGTTCCACACGGAGGCGCGGAACGAGAGCGCCACCGCCAGGCCGGAGAAGAGCAGCGGCGTGGCCTTGAACCAGATCGCCGCCAGGCTGTCGATGCGCATGAGACTGAAGCGCACCATGATGGCGTACACCTCGAGCGGGTTCTGCCCGAGGGCGAGAATGATCCCGGCCGCGACCAGGGCTCCCACCAGAATGGCGATCAGCGGGGCGAAGACCTGGAGGAGGCCCAGCCGGACGCGCGCGCTCATGCGGACGACCCGACGCGCGCGGTGCCGGTCATAGAGAGCCCGATCTCGCGGGGCGTGCTGGCCCCGCGGGGGAACTCGGCAACGATCTGCCCGGCGTGGATGACTCCGATGCGGTCGGCCAGCGAGAGGATCTCGTCCAGCATGGCGGAGACCAGCAGGACCGCCATGCCGGCCGCCCGCGCCTCCAGGATCTGGCGCCGGACGAACTCGGTGGCGCCGATGTCCAGCCCGCGCGTGGGCTGGGCGGCCACGAGCACCCGGGGGGCAAACCCGAACTCCCGGGCCACCACAACCTTCTGCTGGTTGCCCCCGGACAGCGCCAGGACCGGGGTCCGCAGGGACGGGGTCCGGACGTCGAAGCGCGCTACCCGGTCGGCGGCGAACCGGATGGCCGCCGCCCGGTCGAGGAAGGCACCGCGGCCGAACTCCGCCCGCACGTGATGGCCCAGGATGAGGTTCTCCCAGACCTCCATGGGCAGGACAAGGCCGCGACGGTGGCGGTCCTCGGGAATGTGGGCCACGCCGAGCAGCCGGATACCGCGCGGGCCGGTCTGCGTGACGTCCTGCCCGGCAATGCGCAACCGGCCCGAGACGAACGGCCGCAGGCCGACCAGCGCTTCGACCAGTTCGGACTGCCCGTTGCCCTCCACCCCGGCGAGCCCGTAGATCTCCCCCGCGCGCACCGCCAACGACACCCCGCGCACCGCCGGCCGGCCGCGGCTACCCATGACCACGGCGTCGTCCACCTGGAGCCGGGCCTCGCCCGGCGTCACGTCCGCGACGGGGAGATCCATCAGCACCGGGCGGCCCACCATCATCTCGGCGATCTGGGCCTTGGTGGCCACCGCGGCAGCCAGCGTGCCAACCACGCGCCCGGCCCGCAGGACGGTGATCCGGTCGGCGATCGCCAGCACCTCTTCCAGGATGTGGCTGATGAAGACGACGGTCTTGCCCTCCGCTCGCAGCCGGCGCAGGTTGGCGAAGAGGTCGTCCACCTCCTGGGGGGTGAGCACGGCGGTCGGCTCGTCGAGGATCAGCACCTCGGCGCCCCGGTAGAGGACCTTGATGATCTCGACCCGCTGCTGCTCGCCCACCGATAGCCCCCAGACGTCGGCATCGGGGTCGACCGCCAGGCCGTACTGCTCGACCAGCCCGGCGATGCGAGCGCGGGCCCGGGCCAGGTCCAGCCGGCCCGCGCGGGCGGGCTCGGACCCTAGGATCACGTTCTCGGCGACGGTGAACCGCGGGATCAGCATGAAGTGCTGGTGGACCATGCCGATCCCCAGCGCGATGGCGGCACGGGGAGAGTCGAGCACGACGGGACGACCGCGCACGGTGATCGAGCCCTCGTCGGGCTGGTAGAGTCCGTAGAGGATCTTCATCAGGGTGGACTTGCCGGCCCCGTTCTCGCCGACCAGCGCATGGATTTCCCCGGGCGCGATCGCCAGCGAGATCCGGTCGTTGGCCACCACGCCGGGAAAGCGCTTGGTGATCCCGTGCAGTGCGACGATCGAGGCCATGCGCTGTGGCGGGGGCGACGGCCGCCGCCCCCGCGGGTCGGCTACTTCAGCGCCTTGATGAAGGCTTCGAGCTGCTTGCGGTCGGATGGGACCTTGATCTTCCCGGCGATGATGTCTTTCTTGAGGGCCTCCAGGCGCGGGATGATGTCCTTGATCATCTCGCGGTTGTAGTCGTTGACCGCGTACCCGACGCCGCCCTCTCTGAGCCCGAAACTCCGGACCCCGGCCCGGTAGCGCCCGTTCACCAGGTCCTTGATGGTCTCGTAGACGGCCACGTCGACCCGCTTCATCATGCTGGTCAGGATCTGCGCCCGCTGGTCCGGTTTGGCGGTCAGCGACTGGTCCGCGTCCACGCCGATGGCCAGTTTCTTCTTGGCCACCGCGGCCTCGAAGACGCCGATCCCGGTGCCGCCGGAGGCATGGTAGATGATGTCGGCGCCCCGGTCGTACTGGGCCGTGGCCAGCTCCTTTCCCTTGACCGGATCGCGGAACGCCTCGCCGGTGGTCCCGGCGTAGTCCGAGAACACCTCGATGGACGGCCTGACGTACTTCGCGCCCGCGATGTAGCCCGCCTCGAACTTCTCGATCAGGGGGATCTTCATGCCGCCCACAAACCCGATCTTCCCGGTCTTGGACTTCAGGGCGGCGGCCGCGCCCACCAGGAACGAGCCCTCGTGCTCGTTGAACAGCAGGCTGACGACGTTGGGTTCCTTGTCGATGAAACCGTCCACGATCCCGAACTTCACGCCGCGGAAGGCCCTGGCCACCCGCGTGATGCTGTCGGTGAACAGGAACCCGATGCCGAAGATCAGGTCGTACTTCTCCCCGGCCAGCAGCCGCAGCAGTTCCTCCCGGTTCTCGCCGCCGGCGGTGGGTTCCAGGTCCTTAACGTCGACTCGGTCCTTGAAGTCCTTCTGGGCCCGCGAGAGGCCCTCATAGGCCATGTCGTTGAACGAGAGATCGCCGCGCCCCCCGACGTCGTAGACCATCCCGATGCGCAGCTTCTTGGCCTGAGCCGATACCGGCGCCGGCCCGATGGACCAGACCAGGCCCGCCAGCACCATCACGGCCGCCGTCGCCGCACGCAACGCGACGCGCTTCATCCCTCTCACCCCTCTCAGTGGCGAACGTGGTGCAGGGTGTACTTCTGGCCGGGCGGAGGCGAGTCCTTTGGATCACTTCGAGGCGGTCGGCTTCCGCCGCAGCATCCGTTCCAGTTCGTCCAGTCCGATGAGGACCTCGCGGGGATTGCTGCCCTGGACCGGCCCGACGACGCCTCGGGCCTCCAGCTCGTCGATCAGGCGCGCGGCGGTGACATAGCCGATGCGCATCTTGCGCTGCAGGAGGGAGACCGACCCGTACCCGGAGCGGACCACCAACCGTGCCGCCTCGATGAGCCGTTCGCTGTCCTCGGCCTCATCGGGCGTCGTAGACTGCTGGGCTTCGACCAGCTGCGCGTCGTAGACCGGCCGGCCTTGCCGCCGCCACCACTCCACCACCGCCCGGATCTCGTCGTCGCCGATGTACGCCCCCTGCGCACGGATCGGGCGCGCCGCGCCCAGCGGCAGGAAGAGCATGTCGCCCCGCCCGAGCAACTTCTCCGCCCCCGGCATGTCGATGACCACCCGGCTGTCCACCTGGCTGGAGACGGCGAACGCCAGGCGCGATGGGATGTTGGCCTTGATGAGCCCGGTGATGACGTCCACCGAGGGCCGCTGGGTGGCCACCACCAGGTGGATGCCGGTGGCGCGGGTCATCTGCGCCAGCCGGCAGATGATGTCCTCGAAGTCGGCCGGGGCCACCATCATCAGGTCGGCCAGCTCGTCGATGATGATGACGATGTAGTACAGGGGGTCGACGTCTGCCAGCTGGTTGTAGCTCTGGATGTTGCGCGCGCCGGCCTGCGCGAACCGCTCGAACCGCTGCTCCATGACCCGGAGCATGTCCTTGAGGACGCTGGCCGCCTGGCGCGGGTTGGTCACCACCGGGGTCAGCAGGTGTGGGATCTCGTTGTAGTCGGTGAGCTCGACCCGCTTGGGGTCGATCATGACGAACCGCACCTGCCGCGGCGTGCTGCGGAAGAGCAGGCTGGCGATCATCGCGTTGAGGGCGACCGACTTCCCCGACCCCGTGGCGCCGGCGATCAGCAGGTGGGGCATCTCGGTGAGGTCTGCCACGATGGGGTGGCCGGCGATGTCCTTGCCGATCCCCACCACCAGCGGCGAGGTCGCCTTCTGGAAGATCTCCGAGGTCAGGATCTCGCGGAGGTGCACCAGGCTCGCGCGCTGGTTGGGGATCTCGATGCCCACCGCCGACTTCCCCGGGATCGGCGCTTCGATCCGGACGCTCTGCGCCGCCAGGTTGAGGGCGATGTCCTGGGTCAGGCTGGTGATCTTCTGGACCCTGACCCCCGGCTCGGGCTGGACCTCGAAGCGCGTGACCACGGGGCCCACTTCCCAGTGCACGACCCGGACCTTCACCCCAAAACTCTCCAGGGTCTGCTCCAGGGCCCGGGCGGTCTCCGCCGGGTCGATCCGGGCCTTCGTCCGTGACGTCCCGGCGTCCCCCAGCACTGACAGCGCCGGCAGGCGGTAGTCTGCATCCTCAAAAGCCAGACGCGCCTGGCCGCCCTCGGGAGCAGGCTTGGAGGAGGACAGCCGGGCCCGGCGGCGGTCCTGGGTCGGAAGCCCGCCAGGAGAGGGCTGGAGGCCCTCTGGTCCGACTTCCAGGGGCTCCCGGGCCGACGGGGCGGATTCAGCGTCCCCCTCATTCGCCTCTGTGAACCTGGGGGCCTCCAGCGGGCTCCCAAGGAGCGGTCCCAGCCCCGCCCGGGCACCTGCGGGGACAGGCAGCGGCTCGGCCGTGGCCTGGCGCTGCCAGGAGGGGCGGCGGCGGTCCGCCAGGCGGCTCGCCCAGGATGCGGCGGCCGCGCCAAGGCGGGCCAGGCCTCGACCAGCCGCGCGCAGGCCACCTGCGGTGGCTGGCATGGTATCCGCCCAGAGCCGCTGCGCCCATTGCCCCGTCAGCCTGGCCAGGAGTAGGAGTCCCCTCGCCAGCAGCACCAGCAGGAGGAGGATCCCCCTGCCGACGGCTCTCAGCCCTGCGCCCAGAGAGGCCACGGTCACGCCGGTCAGCAGCCCCAGGCCGGTCGCGGCCAGGATCCCGATGATCACCCACATCCCCGGCCTGCCGAGCAGGCTGGCCGCCGCCCAGGTCAACCCCGCGCCCACCAGCCCGGCGCCGGCCCCGGCCTGTCCGACGGCCAGCAGGTCCCCCGAGACCATTCGCGCATGCACCGCCATCAGCGCCGAGACGGCGACCAGTAGGAGTCCGCCTGCGCGTCGGGTGAACCGCGCCCGTTCGCCCGCAGCCACGAGGACCGTCCCGGCCAGGAACAGGCAGACCGGGACGGCTGCCGCCGCGACCCCGAAGAGGCGGCGCTGCCAGGCGGCCAGGAGGACCGGGATGCCCGTCGCGCCCGGCAGGTACGAGATCGCGAGCAACACGCCGGCCAGGGCGAGCGCCAGGCCGGCGGCTGGCTTCCGGCTGTGGGAAGACTTGTCGCGTCCGCGTCGGCTGGACACGCCTGCTACCTCGCCGTGGCCAGCACCACGAGGCCGACCGCCCAGCAGTAGAGACTCATGTAGAGCAGCCGCCCGCGCCGGACGATCTCCAGCAGCCATCGGATCGCCAGCGCTCCGAAGATGGCGGCCGTGATGGCGCCCGCCAGCAGTTGGAGCGGCGCGTAGCCCAACTGGACCGCCTCACCGGCGTCCTTCATCGCGAAGGCGCCGGCCCCCAGGATCGCGGGGATGGCCATGAGGAAGGAGAGCCTGGCGGCCTCGGTCCGGCGCAGGCCCGATCCGATGCCCGCCACGATGGTGGCCCCGGAGCGCGAGATGCCCGGAATGATCGCCGCGGCCTGCGCGAGGCCCATCACGACACCGTCCCGCAGCGTGGCCTCTCCCGCGGCCCGCTGTCCGCGTTCGCGGCCGGCCAGGAGGATCAACCCGGTCACCATGAGTTGGTAGGCGGTCCCGCGGACCGACAGGAACGTCTGCTCAAGCGGCCCGGCGAACGCCAGGCCCAGCGCGCCGGTGAGGGCGGTCGCCACCAGGATGACCGCCGCCATGCGACCGTCGGGATTGGCCGCGCCGCGGAACACAGAGGCGGGGCGGGCGATCACAGCAGGCAGGGCCCGCAGCAGCCGAACAACGTCCGGCCAGAACATGAGGATCGCCGCCGCGGCGGTGCCCAGGTGCAGCACCGCTTCCAGCACGAGCCCGGGCCGCGGAATACCCAGGTAGTGCTCGACGAAGAGCAGGTGGGCGCTGCTGCTAATGGGGAGGAACTCGGTCAGCCCCTGGACGAGACCGAGGACGACGAGGTCCAGCACGGTGCCGCTCCTGCGTCTGCTGCGTCGAAGTGCCCGATGTCCGCCATGCCGCTATTGACCCATCGTACAGACGTTCGACAGCCCTGGCCATTGCCCTGCTCCGCCGGGATGGCCAGGGATAGACGCGTGCACCCATCGGGTTCGACAGGCACGGGCGCGGGCCTGCGTCTACTTGGGCGCGGCCGGCCGGTCGATGGGAAGCATCGGCCCGGGATCGATGACCGGCCCCCTGGGCGCCAGCGCCTCCGCGAAGCCTTTCCGCCACCACAGCGGCAGGTACCGCCGGCGCCCGGGGAGCCGAGCGGCGGCAATGGCGACGATGCGAGGGGGCGCTGTCACATCGAGGATCCTCAGGCGGATCTTGCGGGCCTGGACCGGTGACGTCCGAAACGGCCGGCGCGATCCCGGCGAGGGCACGCGGAAAATCCTGTGCGGGAAGATCAGGTCCTGCCCTGGCTCGTTCTTCGCCACGACGTGCCAGGCGCCCCCGGAGCCCTGGTACTCGAGCACGTACCGCCTGATGTTCGGAGCCTCGTCCTCGACGATGACGATCCGATCGATGGCCCGGACATCCTCGTAGGCCATGGTGATGGTCGCCGTCCGCCGCCGGGCCGGCGCGCTCCAACGCGTGGTCAGGCGGCCGTCGGCGATGACGGCCGCGGCCTTCGGGGAGACGTCCTGGATGGTGACGGAGGCGCCGCCGTCCTTCTTCTGCTGGAGGACGATGTCGGCGGCCTCACCGTGGTGCAGGCGCAGCGCCGCCAGTTCTGCGAAGACCTTCTTCAACGCCCGGGGACGGTGCTGCAAAAGGAGATTGCTGTTGCTGTCGTAGGGACCGTCGGCGTTGAGCATGACGAACATGGCGGTGTCCTGGGCTGGGGCGACATACGCCTCCGCATACATCGTGCCGTTGCCGCCGTTGTGCCAGAGGGCCGGGATCACCCAGCGCGCGACCGGACCGAACGCGGACGTGTCGAGCGTCAGGACCCTCCACCCCAGCCGGTTGAATCCCGACAGGCCCTGTGGCGTCATGAGCAGGGGGCGTTCCTGGTCGGGGAGTTGGCGGTTGGCGTCGCTCTTGGTAGAATCGAGGAACTCCGTCAGCAGGCGTGCCATCTGCGACACAGTGACGCAGACGTTGCCGGCGGGCGCGTTCGTCTGGCCGGTTCCGGGCCGGGGCTGAGGCACGGGCACGCCGTCCATCCCGTAGACATGGCCGAAGGCGAACGGCTGCGGCTCGACGGACAGATCCGGGAGCAACCCGACCATGAATCCTGGGCCTTGAGTGGTGGCGCCGGGGTGGCGCGTCAGATCCTCCCAGGCGCGCCCTGTGACGACCTCGGTCATGTGGGCGGCGATGATGCACCCGCCCGCGTAGTTGGATGGGAGCTGCGACAGCGGCTGTCCGTCCGGGCCCACGCAGTTCACCACCGGCATGTCCTGAACGGCGGCGAGAACGTACATCGTGCGGCGCCTCACAGGATCGGGCTCGACCGACATCCACTGGTCGGGCGGTTCGCCGGCCGGCACACGCGGCATGCCGGTTGTGTGGGCCATCAGGTCGGCCACGGTGCGGCGGTCGTAGCAGCGGTTTGAGCCCCCAAGCGTCAGGATCTGGGGAAAGAACTCCGCGAGCTCGGTGTTCCAGCGGAGGGCCGGCGAGGGGTTCTGTTGCTCGCGCGCGATCACACGCGCAACCAACAGGCCGGTGATCGGCTTGGAGATCGATCCGAGGGCGAACAGCGTCGAGGGGCCGACGGCCGTGGCCTCGCCGAAACGCTCGACGCCGCTGGCGGCCGTGATGAATTCGAACCCCGTCGCAGAACGCGGTTGGGGTACGACAAGGCCGGCGCCGATGGCCGGCATCTTCTCCTCGGCGCGGATCCGGTCGAGTTGGGCGACGAGGTACGATTTAGACATGGGTCCAATCCTCCTCCCCGGAGGCGCACCGGGTGCTGATATGAATCGAGAGGATCCTGCGCCGAGAACAACATGGCCTCGCTCAGGCCGGCGTCGGCACCAGGTTGAGCTGGTGCAGGACCGCCCGGATCTGTTCCTCCTCCTTGGGCGTCGCATCCACCAGCGGCAGCCGCACGCGGCCGCAGTCGAAGCCCGCCAAGCGCATCGCGGTTTTCACCGGGACGGGGTTCGTCGTGATGAACAGCACCTTGAACAGCGGCCACAGCCGGCGGTGGATCGCCAGCGCGTCCGCTGGCCGACCTTCGAAGTGGGCCCGGATCATCTCCTGGATCTGCCGGGCGACCAGGTGGCCGGCCACGCTCACGACGCCGGTGGCGCCCACCGCCAGTTTCGGCAGCGTCAGGCTGTCGTCTCCGCTGTAGATGAGGAAGCGGTCGGGCGTCCGCACACGGATCTCCGAGACCTGATCCAGGCTCCCCGCGGCCTCCTTGACGGCCACGATGTTGGGGATCTCCGCCAGGCGCGCGATGGTATCGGGCGTGCAGTTAACGCCGGTGCGGCCCGGGATGTTGTAGAGCATGGCCGGGAGCGGCGTGCTCTCGGCGATGGCCCGGAAGTGCGCGTACAGCCCGTCCTGCGAGGGTCGGTTGTAGTACGGGTTCACCAGCAACAGGCCGTCGGCCCCGGCCCGGTGGGCCTCCTGGGAGAGGTGAATCGAGTGGGCCGTGTTGTAGGTCCCGGTGCCGGCAATCACCTTGCCCCGGTCCCCCACGGCCTCTTTGACGGTGCGGAACAGGCGGATCTTCTCGTCGTCGGACAGCGTCGGCGATTCCCCGGTGGTCCCGGCGACCACCAAGCCGTCGTTGCCGTCGTCCATCAGGCGCCGGGCGAGCGCGCCCGCCTTCGGGTAGTCCACCTCGCCGCGGCTATCGAACGGCGTCACCATGGCGGTAATCACATGACCGAAGAGCGCCATCTCCTCCCCTCCTTCCTCCCACGCCTCCTGCCGGTTTCGTCCGGCACCTTCCCTAACGGGCCGCGGCCCGCGGCCGCGTGGGCACCAGCCCGGCGGCCAGCAGGGACTCGGCGATCTGGATCGCGTTCAGCGCTGCGCCCTTGCGGAGGTTGTCAGAGGCCACCACCAGGCGCAGGGCCCGGGGGTCGAACGGATCGGCCCGCAGGCGCCCCACGTAGACGGGATCGCGGCCCGCCGCCAGTTGCGGGGTGGGCACGCGGTCGCTGGCAGGATCGTCCACCACCTCGACCCCGGGGAACGCCGCAAGGGCTCCCCGGGCCTCCGCAGGGTCCAGCGGCCGGTCCAGGTCCAGGTGCACGGCCAGGGTGTGTCCCACCAGCACGGGCACCCGCATGGTCGTCACGCTGAGGGCGATGTCCGCCGCCAGAATCTTGCGCGTCTCGGCGACGACCTTCGCTTCCTCCTCGGTCTCGCCGTCTGGCTGCCACTTCCACTGCGGCCGCACGTTGAAGGCGACGGGATTGGGCACGCCGGCCGCGGTCGCGATGCGGTCGAGATCGCCGGTCTCCAGCGCCTCGGGGACCTCCAGCAGGCGCCGGGTGTGGTCGAGCAGCGCCCGCATGTTGTCGAGCCCGCCGCCGGAGACCGACTGATACGTGGCCACGACGCACCGCCGGATCCCTGCGGCGTCGAGGATCGGCTTGAGAGCCATCACGAGGGCGGCCGTCGTGCAGTTGGGGTTGGCGATGACACCCTGGTGCCCGCGGAGAGCCTCGCCGTTGACCTCGGGCACCACCAGCGGCACGCGGGGATCCATCCGCCAGGTGGACGAGTTGTCCACGGCCACCCCGCCGCGCTCGGCGACCGCCCAGGCGTAGCGCCGGCTGGCGTCGTCGCCGCCGGCGAACAGGACCAGGTCGGCGTCCAGCAGGGCGTCGCCGGTCTCCTCAACGACGACCGGCCTGCCGTTGAACGGGATCTCCTTCCCCGCTGACCGCTGGGTGGCAAACAATCGCAGCCCCTCGACGGGAAAGCGGCGCTCCTCCAGGATACGGACCATGGCGCCGCCGACCACTCCGGTGGCGCCGACGACAGCAACGTGCAGGCCGGGTTCCACGATGCCTCCTCCGTAGGTATTAGCGCAATGCTAGCAGATGCTCCAGTCCGTAGACCAGTTCCTGCAGGTCGCGCACGCGCCGGATGGCGAGCAGCAGGCCGGGCATGAACGACTCCTCATTGAGCGAATCGTGCCGGATGGTCAATGTCTGGCCCGGGCCGCCGAAGATGACCTCCTGGTGGGCGACCAGCCCGGGCAGGCGCACGCTGTGGACGCGGACGCCGTCGCTGGTCCCCCCGCGCGCCCCGGAGACCATCTCCTCCTCCTTGACCGCCGGCGCCGGCGGATCGCCCCGCGCGCCGGCGATCAGCCGCGCGGTCTTAAGCGCCGTGCCCGACGGCGCGTCGCGCTTGCGGTCGTGGTGCAGTTCGATGATCTCCGCGTGGGGGAGAAACCGGGCGGCGGTACGGGCGAACTCCATCATGAGGACGGCGCCGATAGCGAAGTTAGGCGCAATCACGCCGCCGATCCGCCGCTGCGCGGCCAGGGCGGTCAGCGCGCCGATCTCCTCCATGGAGAGGCCGGTGCTGCCGACCACTGGCCGGACGTCGGCTTCGAGTGCAGCCCTCGCGTGCTCGGCGGCCGCGCGGCCCGGGGCGAACTCTACCAGGATGTCGGGTTTCCCGGCCAGCACCTCGGCGAAGTCGGCCGCAATCGCCACACCCAGGGGACCGGCGCCGGCCACCTCGCCGGCGTCCTGCCCGACGCCGCGCTCATGGCCCAGCGCCGCCACCATACGGAGGTCGGGCTCGCGGGCGATGGCGCGCACCGCCGCGCGGCCCATCCGGCCTCCGGCGCCGCTCACGGCGATCCGAATGGGGTCCATGTGATAGGGAAGGATTCGACGTGGGGATGGCGCTCTCCCGCGTGATGCGCCCTACGGCTCGAGGCCCACGACACCGAGGCCGTGGGCTTGGGCCCCAAGCGCACGCGCGGCGTCATGACGGCGCGCGGACCGGCACGAGCTGAGTCGAGCGATCCGGGGGGACGCCTCCCGGCGGTGGCCCTGGGCTACACCGCCGTCGTTGCCACCGGCGCCGGGCTCAGCCGGGCGAGCGACGCGGTAAACGTCCGCTCCAGCTCCGCCCGGGAGGCCGCCTGGGTGCCAAACGGCCCGATGGCCGCCATCGCCATCTGGTCCGGGGTGAAGATCTCGGTCGCCATCCTCGCCACGTCGGCGGCGGTGACCGCGTCGATGCGCGCCAGGATCTCGTCGAACTCGATCTGCCGGCCGTAGTAGAGTTCGGAGCGGGCGAGTTTGCTCATGCGGCTGCCCGTGCTCTCCAGCGAGAGCATGATGCTGCCCTTCAGCGACTCCTTGGCCCGGTGCAGCTCGGCCTCGTCGAGGGCGCCCGGCAACCGCGCGATCTCCTCGATGGTGAGCCGCATCACCTCGGGCGCGTTCTCCGGGCTCATGGCGGCGTAGATCACGAACAGTCCGCCCTCGCGGTAGGAGGCCGAGTACGACGCGATGGTGTAGACCAGCCCGCGCGTCTCGCGGATCTCCTGGAACAGGCGGCTGCTCATCCCCCCGCCCAGGAGGTTGTCAAGGACCGCCAGCACGTAGCGGTCCTCGTCGCCCTGGGCCCGGCCGCGGGTGGCCAGGCACAGGTGGACCTGCTCGATCTCCTTGGTCTTCAGGTTCACGGCCGGCGACGGGGTCGGGATCTCAGTGGGCAGGTGGGTGGTCCGGCCGTCCCACCCGGCCAGGTGCTGCGCCACGAGGTCGACCACGGCCTCGTGGCGGATGTCCCCGGCTACGCTGATGACGATGTTGTCCGGCCGGTAGCGCTTCTCGATGTAGCGGACGAAGTCCTCGCGGGTGAGTTTCGCCACGGCCTTGCGCGTGCCGATGACCGAGCGTCCCAGCGGGTGGCCGTCCCAGATCGTCTGGGTGATCAGGTCCTGGACCACCTCGTCGGGGGAGTCCTCGTAGGTCTTGATCTCCTCGATGACCACCTGACGCTCGCGCTCGATGGCGTCGGGGTCGAACGCCGAGTTCAGCAGCATGTCGGCCAGCAGTTCGACGATCGCGGGCAGGTGGTTGGCCAGGACCTTGACGTAGAAGCAGGTGTGCTCCCGGTCGGTGAAGGCGTTCATCTGGCCGCCCAGGGCATCCACCGCCTGGGCGATGACCAGCGCCGAGCGGGTGTGGGTGCCCTTGAAGAACAGGTGCTCCAGGAAGTGCGAGATCCCGTGCTGGCTGGCGGGTTCATACCGCGAGCCGGTCCCCACCCAGATCCCCAGCGAGGCCGTGCGGACCTGGGGCATGGCTTCGGTGACCACCCGGATGCCGTTGGGGAGCACGGACTTCGCAAGCGCCATGGGAGCCTCCCGGTGCTAGGGATGCGGTCGCCTCGCCGGCCGGGGGCCGCCGCGGCGTCGCGGCGGCCGCCCATCGCGGGGCCGCCCGCCCGGCCCCCGCAGGCTCCGCGGCCGCGACGAGACGTCTGCGGGCTGGCGCTCCTCGTATCGCTCGTCCCAGCCCTCCGGGGGCGGCTTCGTCCCGCGGTGGGTCAGGTTGATCCGGCCCATGCTGTCGATCTCTTTGACCTTGACGTCGATCTCGTCGCCGACCTTGACCACGTCTTCGACCTTGTTGACGTGGTCGTAGGACAGCTCCGAGATGTGGACGAGGCCCTCCTTGCCCGGCGAGAGTTCGACGAACGCGCCGAAGTTCATCAGGCGCGTCACGCGGCCGCGGTAGGTGTCGCCCACCTGCACCTCGTGGACCAGCGCCTCGATCATGGCGGCCGCGCGCCGGGCCGCCTCCTCGTTGACCGAGGCGATGGTGACCCGGCCGTCCTGCTCGATGTCGATCTTGGTGCCGGTCTCGGCCGTGATCTTGTTGATGACCTTGCCGCCGGGCCCGATGACCTCCCGGATCTTCTCGGGGTTGATCTGGATCGTCAGGATGCGCGGGGCGTAGGGCGACAGGATCGTGCGCGGCGCGGGGATGGCCTGGGCCATGGCGTCCAGGATCACCATCCGGGCCTCACGCGCCTGGGCCAGGGCCTCGGCAAGGATCGTCCGCGACAGGCCGGCGATCTTGATGTCCATCTGGAGGGCCGTGACCCCGCGGCGGGTGCCGGCGACCTTGAAGTCCATGTCGCCCATGGCATCCTCGATCCCCTGGATATCGGTGAGGACCGCATAGCGGCCGTCTGCGCCGCTGATCAGGCCCATGGCGATGCCGCCGACCGGCGCCCGGATGGGCACGCCCGCGTCCATCAGGGCCAGGGTCGATCCGCAGACCGAGGCCATTGACGTGCTGCCGTTGGACTCGAGGACCTCGGAGACGATCCGGATGGTGTAGGGGAACTGGTCCTCGGGCGGGATCATCCGCTCCAGCGCCCGCTCGGCCAGCGCGCCGTGCCCGACCTCGCGTCGGCCGGGGCTGCGCAGCGGTCGGACCTCGCCCACAGAGAACGGCGGGAAGGAGTAGTGATGCATGAACCGCTTGAACTCGCGGATGCCGATGTCGTCCAGTCTCTGCTCGTCTTCGCCCGTGCCCAGCGTGACGATGGAGAGGACCTGGGTCTGTCCCCGCTGGAACAGCCCCGACCCGTGGGTGCGGGGCAGTAGCCCCACCGCGCAGGCCAGCGGCCGGATGTCTTTGGGCCCGCGGCCGTCGGGCCGCACGCCCTCGACGAGGATGCGCCGGCGGACCTCCTCTTTGACGATGGCGGTGATGATCTCGCCGATGCTGGCGGCCTGTTCGGGGAACTGCTCCGCCAGTCTCAACGAGACTTCGGCCTCGACCGCCCGCAGCGCGTCCTCGCGCGCCAGTTTCTCCGGGTGCGACAGGGCGTCGCGCACCAGGGGCAGGGCGGCCTCCCGGACGGAGGCCTCCAGGGTCGGATCGGGCGCACACAGGGTCACCTGGCGGGGCGGCTTCCCCGCCACAGCCTGCAGCTGGCGCTGGGCGGCGATGATCCGCCGGATCTCGACCTGCGCCAGGTCGATGGCGTCTAGGAGTTGCTCCTCCGGCACCTCATCGGCGCCGGCCTCGACCATGATGATGGCCTCCTCGGTGCCCGCCACGATGAGGTCGAGCCGGCTCTCCTCCTCCACCTGGCGCATGGTGGGGTTGATCACCAGCCGGTCGCCGAGCAGGCCGACCCGCACGGCCCCGATCGGGCCGCCGAATGGAATCCCGGAGATGACCAGGGCCGCCGAGGCCCCGTTCATGGCCGCGACCCCGGGGTCGTGCTCCTGGTCGGTCGAGAGCACGGTGGCGATGACCTGGACGTCGTTGCGGAAGCCCTTCGGGAACAGCGGCCGGATCGGCCGGTCGATGAGCCGGGAGGTCAGGATGGCCCGCTCGCCGGGCCGGCCCTCCCGCTTGAAGAACCCGCCGGGGATCTTCCCGGCGGCGTACATCTTTTCCTCGAAGTCACACGTCAGCGGGAAGAAGTCGATCCCCTCCCGCACCGTCTCGGACATGGTGGCCGTCACCAGGACGACGGTCTCGCCCATGGTGACGGTCACAGCGCCGTGGGCCTGCCTGGCGAGCAGACCCGTCTCGAAGACGATCCGCTCGCCGCCGACTTCGGCCTCGGCGCGACGAACCAGCGATGCCAGATCCATTCGATTGACCATCCTTCCTGTGCTGTTTCAGGTATGCCGTGTCAGGCGGTGGGCGTGCGCGGAGGTGCGCGCCGGGCAGGCTACCGCCGCAGTCCCAACTCTTCCACCAGACGCCGGTACGTGGAGATATCCGTCCGCTCGAGGTAGGCCAGCAGCCGCCGCCGATTCCCGACCATCTTGAGCAATCCCCGGCGCGAGTGGAAGTCCTTGGGGTGGGCCTTGAGGTGCTCGGTGAGCTGGTTGATCCGCTCGGTCAGCAGGGCCACCTGGACTTCCGGGGACCCGGTATCCCCACCGTGCCGTCGGTACTTCCCAAGGATCGTCTGCTTGGCCTCAGATTTGAGCATCGGGGTTCCTCCTGCGCCGCTGCGCGTCCGGTCCGTCGCCCAGAGCCGAGGCGCCGCTGGAGGAGCGGACGTCCCCGCCCGGGCCACCCACCATACTAGCACACCCCTACCCCTCCCACAAACCACCTTTGCCAAAAAGTAAGCAACTAAATAAAGAAAAATATACTATTTGGCCAACCTGGCGTCGAGTTCGAGCAACCCGCGGGTCCTCGCAACGTCGGAGGCCACCTGGGCCCTGAGCGCGTCCACGCTGTCGAACCGGCACTCGTCCCTCAACCGTTCGACAAACGCCAGTTCCAGAGATTCACCGTAGAGGTCCACGTCGGCGTCGAGGAGATGGGCCTCAACGGTCAGGCGCTCTTCCCCGAACGTGGGGCGCAGGCCGACGTTGACCGCGGCGCGGTACGTCTGGCCGCGGGCTGTGGCGTACGCGGCGTAGACCCCCCTGGCCGGGACGACCTTGTCGGCGGGCACCAGGAGGTTCGCGGTCGGCACGCCCAGGCGGCGGCCGCGGCCCTCGCCTGGCACCACCGTTCCGCGGACCGAGTACCACCGGCCCAGCCACTCGCCGGCGGTCCGCACATCCCCCTCGCGCAGCCGGTCCCGGATCGCGGTGCTGCTGATGATCGTCCCCGCGTTGGTCACCGGCGGGACGACCGTGACGCCGATGTGCCTCTGCGCGGCCCAGGCCTCCAGGAATGCCGGCGTCCCCTCGCGGTCCCGGCCGAAGGCGTGGGTGGAGGAGAGCACGAAGCGGCGGGGACCGATCCGGCGCGCCAGCAGGTCCAGCCAGTCCGCCGCCCTCACCTGGCGCACCGCTTCCGTGAACCGCACGACCACCAGCACATCGACTCCCAGCGCGGCCAGCAGCGCGACGCGCTCTTCCAGGGTCGTCAGGAGGAAGGGCGCTTCCGGCGGCGCGATGATGGTCAGAGGGTGCGGATCGAAGGTCAGGACGACCGCGTCCCCGCCTTCCTGGCCGGCCGCCTCGCAGGCCGTCTGGATCACCGCCCGATGGCCCAGGTGCACGCCGTCGAACGTCCCCAGGGCAAGGCAGACCGGCCGGCCGCCAGGACGGTACGCGTCGAGCCCCTCGACGATGATCATGACGTCCCGGGCCCGCGCAGGACCCTGAACGGGCGGAGCCGCCCGGCCTCCACCCGGGCCAGGGCGAGCAGCCCGCGGCTGTCGCGCACGCGGATCGGCCGCGACGGCGGCAGGCCGGCCCAGCCCGGCACCTGGAACAGCGGCAGCGGTCGGCCTTCCAGCACCTGATGCCGCTGCATGGCCGTGACCTCCACCGCCGGCAGATCCTCGAGGGCCTCATCCATGGACGCCAGGAATGTGGGCAGTCGGCCGTCGGCCACCGCGGCCGCGGCCTCCTCCAGCGTCAGGCTGTCGCGCACGTGGAAGCGCCCGACCCGGGTGCGCAGCACGAACGACGCATGCGCGCCGGTGCCCAGCCGCTGGCCGAGGTCGCGCGCCAGCGCCCGGATGTAGGTCCCCTTCGAGCATTCGACCTGCACCAGCGCCGAAGCGCGCGGCCCGGGGGCGAAGTCCAGCACCCGGCACTCGGTGATCTCCACCCGGCGCGGCTCAACTTCCACCACGTCACCCCTGCGGGCGGCCTCGTAGAGCCGCTGACCGCCCCTGCGCACCGCAGAGACCATGGGTGGGATCTGGTCGAATGCGCCCACGAACCCGGCGAGCGCCGCCTCCACGGTCGCGCGGTCGAGGGAGGACGCATCGGCTTCGCCGGTGACCGCGCCGTAGGCGTCCCCCGTGTCGGTCGCCACGCCGAAGGTGAACTCCGCCCGGTACCCCTTGCGTTGATCGGTGAGGAATTCGGCGATGCGGGTCGCCGCCCCCAGGCAGCAGACCAGCACGCCGCAGGCCCCCGGGTCCAGGGTCCCGGTGTGGCCGATGCGCCGCATGCCGAGCAGCCGCCGCAGGTCGTCGATGACGTCGTGGGACGTCATGCCCGGCGGTTTGAGCAAGTTGAGGACGCCGACGAACGGAGCGGGTCCTTCAGGAGCCTTCCGGCGCGTCATCAGCCCCTCCAGTCACCTCAAGGGCGGCGGCATCCAGGGCACGGCGCACCACATCCCGCAGCGTGCCGCTGACCTCCGCGCCGGCCGCAGCGCGGTGCCCGCCGCCACCCAGGGCCCTCGCCACGCGATCGGCCCTGGCCCCGTTCCGGGTGCGGATCGACACGCGGACCCCCCCTTCCCGGTCCTCAAAGGTCATCGCCACCCGGACGCCGGCGATCGTTCGGAGCACGCCCGCAATTCCCGAGACCTCCTCGCCCGTGGCGCCGGCGGCGGCCAGCATCGCCGGGGTGATCAACGTCGTCGCCACCGCGCCGCCGTGGTGGAGCGTCAGGCCGGCGAGCGCGTGGCCCAGCAGGCGCAGGGCCGATGGGGGCTGGTCCTCGTAGACGGCGCGCACGATCTCGTGGATCGTCGCCCCCCGCTCCACCAGGTCAGCGGCCAGGCGCAGGGTCCTGGGCGTCGTGTTCGCGTACCGGAAGACGCCGGTGTCCGTCACCAGCGCCGTCAGCAGCCCGAGCGCGATGGGCCGATCGATGGGGACGCCCAGGCGGCCGATCAGGTCGGCCACCTGCTCCCCCACCGCCGCGGCGGCCGGATCCCAATCGGTGAGGTGCGCGTAGGGGGTGTGGTCGGCGTGGTGGTCGATGGCCGCGATGATCCCGGCCCGTCGGACCGCGGCCTCCAGGGGGCCGGACCGATCCAGGGTGCTGCACTCCATCGTCACGGCGACCTGCACGGCGTCGGCGTCGTCCACACCGGTGACGACCTCTCCGGCTCCGGGGAGGAACCGGAGCGACGGGGGGACGCCGTCTGGGCTCGCCACCGTGGCGGCCACGCCGAGGCGATCCAGGGCCGCCGCCAGCGCCAGCCCGGCGCCGAGGCAGTCGCCGTCGGGACCCACATGGCAGACGATGAGGACGCGCCGGCTAGCCCGTAGCGTCCGGGCGATGGCCGCCCGCTCCTCCACCCGATCCCTCCCCGACCTCCCGCATCAGGGAGACGACGCGGGCGCCGCGTTCGATGGACTCGTCGAGGCGAAAGAGGATCTCGGGCACGAACCGCACCTGGAGTCGCGCGCCGAGCGCGGAGCGGATGTGACCCCGCGCGCGCTCCAGTCCCTCCATCGAGCGCTGCTTGGCCGCCTCGTCCCCCAGCACGCTGACGAAGATCTTGGCGTGTCGCAGATCGGTACTGACGACCACGTCGGTGATCGAGACGAACCCGATGCGCGGGTCCTTGAGTTCGCGCTGGATGATCTCGCTGGCCTCAGTGCGGATGACCTCGGCGAGGCGCTCGGCGCGGGTGGGGGGCATCGTGGCTGGCTCCACCTACCGGATCTCGATCTGGACGTCCACCAGGACCACCTCGCCCTGGTGGTCGACGAAGTCGGTCACCCGGGAGAGGATGGCATGGGCGTGCCGGGCAGAGGTGGAGATACAGGCAAAGGCCAGCGTCGCCCGCCGCCACTGCTCATGGTGGTCCACCTCGGCGGCGCTCACGCGGAACCGCTGCTGCGCCCGCTCGATCAGGCTCTTGATGGCGCGGCGCTTGTCCTTCAGCCCCCGCGCGCCCGGCAGGCCCACTTCGACCCGTGCGACCCCCACGACGATGGACACGTCCCCTACGCTGGCACCTGCTGGACCTCGTAGGCTTCAATCACATCGCGTTCTTTGATGTCATTGAACCGCTCGAGCGCGATCCCGCACTCGAACCCCTCGGCGACTTCGCGGACGTCCTCCTTGAACCTCCGCAGCGAGGCGATGCGGCCCTCGTAGACGACGGCGCCGTCGCGGATCAGCCGGGCCATGGCCCCGCGCACCATGCGGCCGCCGGTGACGTACGAACCCGCCACGGCGCCCAGCCGGGAGATCACGAACACCCGGCGCACCTCTGCCTGGCCCAGCACGACCTCCTGCGTCTTGGGCGCCACCAGGCCCTTCTGGAGTTGCGCCAGGTCGTCCAGCACCTCATAGATGATCCGGTACAACCGCACGTCCACGCGCTCCGATTCGGCCACCTGGCGCACGTGGGCCTCCGGCCGCACGTTGAACCCGATCACGATCGCGCGGCTGGCCGCGGCCAGCATGATGTCCGACTCGGACACGTTGCCGACGCCGGCATGCAGGATCGAGATCTTCACCTCGGGCGTCGTCAGTTTCGACAGCGCGCCCTGCAAGGCTTCGATGGAGCCATGGGTGTCCGCCTTGAGGACCAGGCGCAGTTCCTTCGGCCCCTCCTCCCCTGCGACTTCCACGCCGGCGGGGCGGGCGGCGGCCTGTTCGGCGGCCCGCCGCCGCTCCCGCCGCTCGTCCGCCACCGCCCGGGCCATCCGCTCGTCCCGGACGACCTCGAGCAGGTCGCCGGCGACCGGCACATCCACCAGGCCGAGGACCTCCACGGGGACGGACGGCCCCGCCTGCTCGCGGCGCTCGCCACGCGCATCCATCATGGCCCGGACCCGGCCGTAGGTCTCGCCGGCGACCACCGCGTCGCCGACCCGCAGCGTCCCCTCCTGCACCAGGACGGTGGCGACCGGACCCCGTCCGCGATCCAGGCGCGCCTCGATGATCGTCCCGCGGGCCGGCCGGTCCTCCTCTGCGCGCAGCTCCTGGAGGTCGGCGACGAGGAGGATCATCTCCAGCAGGTGTTCCAGCCCGGTCCGCTGCCTGGCCGAGACCGGCACCACGATGGTCTCTCCGCCCCACTCCTCCGGGACTAGGCCGAGGTCGGCCAGTTGCTGCTTGACCCGGTCGGGGTTGGCCTGGGGCAGGTCCATCTTGTTCAGGGCGACGACGATGGGCACGCCCGCTGCGCGCGCGTGATTGACCGCCTCCACCGTCTGCGGCATGACGCCGTCGTCGGCAGCGACCACCAGCACCGCGATGTCGGTGACCTGGGCGCCCCGCGCCCGTAGCGTGGTAAACGCCTCGTGGCCCGGGGTGTCGATGAAAACGATCTTCCGGCCCTCCCACTCGACGACCGAGGCGCCGATGTGCTGAGTGATCCCGCCGAACTCGGCCTCGGCGACCCGGGTCTGGCGGATGGCGTCCAGCAGCGAGGTCTTGCCGTGATCCACGTGCCCCATCACCGTGACGACCGGCGGTCTGGATGGCGCGCCGGCGCCCGCGGCCACGGTCAGCCGCTCGATCTTCCGGGCCGGCGCCTCCGCCGCCTCTGACGGCACCCGACGGACAACGGTGCCGAACGACTCCGCCACCGCCGCGGCCAACTCCAGCGGGACCTGCTGGTTGATGCCGGCCAGCACGCCTCTGTCCAGGAGCCGGCGGACGACCTCGCCTGCCGGAGCCTGGAGGCGGGCGGCGAGCTCGCCCACAGCAATCGGGCCGCTCAACTCGATCTCGCTGGCGACCTGCGGAGCCACCTCCACCGGTGCCGGTTCGGCCCGGCGCGGCGCCGGTCGTCTTCGACGGATCGGCCGTAGGGTGGGCCGCCGGGGCTGAACCTGGGGCCGGCCCGCCGGCTTGCCCTCGGGGGAGCGGCGCCGCTCGGGCGGCTGGGCCCTGGGCGGGACCGGCTTCTCGGGCACGGGAAGGAGGGGCCCGACGGGAGGGACGACCTCACGCGGCGTCTCCCGCGGGGCCTCGCGCCGCGGAGGCCGGACCGGCTCGATCCGGACCCCGGCGGGTTCCTCGGGCGCAGGGCGGGTCGGGACGCGTGGCACCTTCGGCATCTCGACGGGCGGCGCTGCAGGGGCGGCAGAGGCCGCGGCGGCGGCCGGCCCCACCGGAGTCGGCGCGGCCTGGGCCGGTGCGGCGGGCGCTGGCGCGGCGGGCCGGGACACCACCCTGGGAGGAGCGGTCTCGGCCGGCGCCGCCGGCGGTGCTGCCTGCAGCGGAGGGGCCGCGGCAGCCGGCTCGGCGGGCGCAGGCGCTTCCGCTGCAGGCGGTGGGATGACAATCTTGCGCACGCCGAGGATCCGCTCGCCGGTCGGCGTCTTCGACTCGGGCCTGGGGGGTCCGACCGGAGCCGGCGGAGGAGGCGGGGCGGGCGACGGCGCAGCGGCGGCCTTCTTGCCCTTGGGTCGCGTGGCCACGATGTGCGCGCGGACGCGCTCCTCCTGGACCACTGTCAGGCTGCTGCTGTGACTCTTCACCGGCACCTTGAGCGATGCCAGGACGTCCATCAGTTCCTTGGCGGTGAGCCCCAGTTCTTTCGCCAGTTCGTACACCCGCATCCGGCGGCCTCCTTACGTCCTTCCTTGCCCCTGCCCTGCCCGACGTGCCACGGCGGCCCGCAGGTCGGCAGCCGTCGGCTCCGGGATGGGGACCTCGAGCGCGTGCTGGAGGCGTCCCTCGCGCACCGCGATCTCGGCGCAGTCGCCGGACGGGCAGACGTAGGCGCCTCGGCCGGAGGCCTTCCCGGTCGGATCGACGCGCACCTCCCCTCCGGGCGTACGGACCACGCGGACCAACTCGCGCTTGGGTCGCATCTGGCGGCACGCCACGCACTGGCGCTGGGGAATGTGACGGGCCTTCGGCATGGTCCTCCGATGACGGCTAGGCCGGCTGCTCCTCCGCTGCGGGCCTTGACACGGCGGGCTCGGCCTCCGGGACCTCGGGATCCGCGATGCTGGGGCTCGCCGCGTCGGCCGACGCCGCTTCCTCGTCGGGAAGGTCGATGAAGATCTTCTGGGCCTCGATCTCCCGGATCTGCGTTTCGCTCTTGATGTCGATGCGCCAGCCGGTCAACTTGGCGGCCAGACGGGCGTTCTGTCCCTCGCGCCCGATCGCCAGCGAGAGCTGGTGGTCCGGGACCACGACCAGCGCGGTCTTGGTCGCCTCGTCGATCTCCACCCGGATGACCTTCGCCGGCGAGAGCGCGGACGCCGCAAACTGGGCGACGTCGGGGCTCCAGGCCACGATATCGATCTTCTCGCCGCGCAGTTCGTCCACGATCGCCTGCACCCGCGCCCCCTTGGGGCCCACGCAGGCGCCCACGGCGTCCACGTTCCGGTCGCGCGAGGCCACCGCGATCTTGCTCCGGGTGCCCGCTTCGCGGGCGATGGCCTTGATCTCTACGATCCCCTCGTAGACCTCAGGGACCTCGATCTCGAACAGGCGCTTGAGCAGCCCGGGGTGCGTCCGCGAGACGACGATCTGCGGGCCGCGGGTGCCCTGCCGGACCTCGACGACATAGGCTTTGACCCGCTCCCCCTGCCGGTACGATTCTCTGGGGATCTGCTCGGGAGGCGGCAGAACGGCCTCGATGCGGCCCAGGTCGAGGTAGACGTTCTTGCGCTCGATGCGCTGCACGATGCCGGTCACGATGTCGCCCTCGCGGTCACGGAATTCCTTGTAGACGAGTTCCCGCTCGGCCTCGCGCAGCCGCTGGACGACCACCTGCTTGGCCGTCTGGGCCGCGATCCGGCCGAAGTCCTTGGGTGTGACCTCGACCTCCACCATCTCGCCCACCTGCGCGGTGGGGTCCCACTCGCGAACCTGGGCCAGCGCGATCTGCAGGGTGGGGTCCACCACCTCCTCGACGACCGTGCGGACCTGATAGGCCCGCATCTCGCCCGTGGTGCGGTCCATCTCGATCCGCATGTTCTGAGCGGTAGCGCCGAAGTTCTTCTTGTAGGCCGACAGCAGGGCCGCCTCGATGGCCTCGATGATGACATCCTTGCTGATGCCCTTCTCCTCTTCGATCTGCTCCAGTGCCCGCAGCAGCTCCAGATTCACGGATTCACGCGCCCCCCTTGAGGAAGTCCTCCCGCAGATCGTCCATGTCCACCGCCAGGTGCGCCCGGGCGACGTCGGCCAGCGGCAGGTGGACGGCCTGCGCCTCGACCTCCAGCACGACCCGATCCTGCTCCAGTCCCAGCAGCCGACCCTTCCACCGCCGGCGGCCGTGGATGGGCCGGTGCGTGGTCACCTCAACCTTGCGGCCGGCGAACCGGCGGTAGTCAGCCTCGCTGCGCAGGGGCCGGTCCAGGCCCGGCGAGGCCACCTCCAGCGTGTAGGCATGCGGGATGGGGTCGTGGAGGTCCAGCGCCCGGCCGAGTTCCTCCGCGACCAGAGCGCAGTCGTCCACGCTGACCCCAACCTCGCGATCCAGGTACTCCACGCTGATCCTCACGATCGTCCGTGGTCCCTCGCCGAGCACGTCCAGCCCGGCCAGGGCCAGCCCGTACCGTTGCGCCACGGCATCGGCCAGTTTCTCGACCTGCCCGGCCCACACGGGTCGCCTGGTCACGGCCTGCCACCTCCCGCCGCCATAAAAAACGAGCGGGCCCACACACCCACTCGCGTCACCGCATCGACCGGCGGAGAGCCGGCCTCGTTCAGCAGCGGTCTACCGCTGTGATGCTACCACACGGCGCCACAGGGAGGCAAGTCTCTCTGCTCGTCGGGCTCGTCGGGCAGCCGGGCCGCGTCCTGCCCGACGCTCCACGCGCTATGGATACAACCGGTTCAGCAGCCGCGGGAACGGGATCGTCTCGCGCACGTGCTCCAGGCCGCAGGTCCACGCCACCGTCCGCTCGATGCCGACTCCGAACCCGGAGTGCGGCACCGAGCCGTAGCGGCGCAGGTCCACGTACCACCGGTACGCCTCGGGCGGCAGGCGGTGCTCGCCGATCCGCTGCTCCAGCAGCGCCCGGTCGTGGATGCGCTGGCCGCCGCCGATGATCTCGCCGTAGCCTTCGGGAGCCAGCAGGTCGGCGCCCAGGACGACCTCGGGCCGCCGGGGATCTGGTTGCATGTAGAAGGCCTTGCACTGCGCCGGATAGCGGTGGATGAAGACCGGCCGGTCGAAGTGCGTGCTCAGCGCGGTCTCCTCGTCCCCGCCCAGGTCCTCGCCCCAGGCCACGGTCATCCCCTTGGCGGCCAGGAGCTGCAGCGCCTCGTCGTAGGAAATCCGGGGGAAGGGTGGGACGGCCCGCTCCAGCGGTCCGACATCCCGCTCCAGGGTCTTCAGCTCGTTGCGGCAGCGATCCAGCACCCGGGCCACGACCGCGGCCACGAAGTCCTCGGCCAGCGCCATGCACTCGTCCAGTTCCATGAACGCGGCCTCGGGCTCCAGCATCCAGAACTCGATGAGGTGGCGACGGGTCTTGCTCTTCTCGGCGCGGAAGGTGGGACCGAGGCAGTAGACCCGGCCAAACGCCATGGCCGCCGCCTCGTTGTAGAGCTGGCCCGACTGCGTCAGGTAGGCGGTCCCCAGGTCGAAGTACTGGGTGGCGAACAGGGTGGTCGTCCCCTCGGCCGCCGCCGGCGTCAGGATCGGCGCGTCCACGCGCAGGTAGCCGTGACCATCCAGGTAGTCGGTCATGGCGCGGATGATCTCGGCGCGCACCCGCATGATGGCGCGCTGCCGGCTGCTGCGCAGCCAGAGGTGCCGGTGGTCCATGAGGAACTCGACCCCGTGCTCCTTGGGCGTGATGGGATAGGGCTCAGCCTGGTGGAGCACGCGCATCGAGGTCACCGCCACCTCGACCCCTCCCGGCGCGCGGGGATCCTCCCGCACCGTGCCGGTGAGGACCAGGCTGCTCTCCTGGGGCAGGTGGTCGGCCTGCACGAACGTCTCCTCGGGCACGTCCTGCCGGGACACAACGGCCTGGACCACGCCCGTGCCGTCACGCACCAGCAGGAAGTGGATCTTGCCGCTGCTGCGGCGGTTGGTCAGCCAGCCCCGGAGCTCCACCGTCTTCCCGAGGTGCCCGGGCAGCGCCTCGATCGGAACCCGCAGCGCGGCCTGCGGTGCCTGGCTCACGCCCTCACCCTCCTCGCACGGCAGGAAGCGCGGTCGGTCCATGGAATCTCCGGAGTGGACCCGTGCCGATGCGCGAATCCCCCATCCTGCTGATCTTCGACTTCGACAACACCCTGATCGATTCCCGGATCGACTTCGCGCACCTCCGCGGCGCCCTCGTCGACCTGCTGGAAGCCGCTGGCCCCCTGCCCGGCCCGCGGGAGGCGCTGATGCGCCTGCCGATCCGCGACCTGCTGGAGCAGGCTGCGGGTTCCCCGGATCTCACCCGGGCCATGTGGGCGACCATCGAGGCCTTCGAGGCCGTCGGGCTGCAGGACGCCCAGGCCATGCCGCACGCCAGGGCGGTACTGGCGGCCCTCGCCGCCCGAGGCCTGCGACTGGCGCTCCTCACCAACAACGCCGGGGCCGCCACCGCAGCGCTGCTGGACCGCCTGGGACTGGCGTCGGCGTTCGACCTCACGGTCAGCCGCGACGACCTCCCGGCGTTGAAGCCGGATCCATCGGGCATCCGCCTGATCCTCGAGCGCCTGGGCCCGGCGCGCGCGGTCTACCTGATCGGTGACTCGTGGATCGACGGCCTGGCCGCGCAGGCGGCCGGCGTCCGCTTCGTGGGCTTCGGCGGCCGCCGCGCCGAGGTGGAAGCCAGGGGCATCCGGCCCTGGGCGTGGATCACCGACCTGCGCGAACTGCTCGACCTCGACTGGGCCGTCTGAGCCGCCCGGTCCCGGACCGGCCCGCCTACCACAGGTGCGAGAACTTCGCCGCGAACCGGCGCTCCAGTTCCTCCCGGTGGAGGTGGTAGACCGGACACTCGCGCAGCATGCAGACGTGCAGCGCCTGGTTGCAGAAGGCGTCGGGGACCTCCCAGCACGCGGTGCTGACGTAGTAGGCGGCGCACACCCCCCTGCGCGGGTGGACGCCGGAGACATCCAGGGGCACGCCGGGCAGCGCGGGGCCAGCCGGCTTCGGGGCAGGAGCCGCCGGCGCGGCAGGCGGAGGGGGCGCCGCGATCGGTCCGGCGGCGGGGTGGGCCGGCGGCGCCTCCACGGCCGCCGGCTGCGGGACCGCTGGCTGGGATGCCGGATCGCGGATCAGCCGCAGGATCGGCCGGTCCGCGCGCTCGGGAGTGTCGGCACCGGAGGGCTTGGCGCCCTGTTCGGCGAGCGCCTCCATCTCCTGGGAGGCGGTCTCGATCAGATGCCTAACGCCGCGCCGCAGCTCCTCGCGCGCCTTTGGCATGGGCGATCACCTCTTGGGCCAGGCTGGCGTACTCTCTGGCGCCCCGCGAGTCGGGGTTGGTGACGAAGAGCGGCACGCCCTTCATCGACGACTCGACCAGCTTGATGTTGAAGTGGATCGTCGTCTGGAAGACCTTCTGGGGGAAGAAGTCGTGGATGCCTCCCACGATCTCCTTGCTGATCGTGGTCCGCGAGTCGTACATGGTCGGCAGGACCCCCAGGATCTCGACCTCGTGACCGACCTCCTCCCGCACCATCTTCAGGGTTTTGAGTAGCTGGCGCATCCCGAGCAGCGCGTAGTAGTGCGTCTGGATCGGAATGATGATGGCCTCGCACGCCACCAGCGCGTTGAGCGTCAGCAGGCCCAGCGATGGGGGGGTGTCGATGAGGATGAACTCGTAGCGTTCCCGGACGCCGCCCAGGCGCCGTCGCAGCGAGTTCTCGCGGCCGATGCGCGCGGCCAGTTCCAGTTCCGCCGCCGCCAGGTCGATGGAGGATGGAGCCACGTCCAGCCGCTTGACCGTCGTCGGGCGGATGATCGCCTCCAGGGGCAGGCCTTCATCGTGATCGGAGCCGACGAGGACATGGTAGATCGTGCGCTCCAGCGTCGCCGGGTCGACGCCGACGCTGACCGTGGCGTTCGCCTGGGGGTCCAGGTCGATCAGCAGGGTGGCATGCCCCGACGCGGCGAGGGAGGCACTGAGGTTGACGGCCGTCGTGGTCTTGCCGCAGCCGCCTTTCTGGTTGACGAGCCCGATGACCAGCGCTTGACCGCTCACAGCACTCCCCCAGACACACGCCTGGAGGGGCGGGTGTCCCGCGTTCCCCTCGCAGTTCGACCCCGTCGGAACAATATCCTGTTGGGGGTTTGCGCCCCCCTGCGCGGGTGGACCATAATGAGGAAGAGGGTACGACACCGCGGGTCTACTCGGGGGTGAAGGGGATGCGGGTCACCGTGAGTGTCATCAAGGCCGACATCGGCAGCGTCGGCGGTCACACCCTGCCAAGTCCTGAGGTGCTCGCTCTGGTTCGGGAGCGCGTCGCCGAAGCCAGCGGGCGCCTGCTCCTCGATGGCCACGTGTGCCACACCGGCGACGACATCTGCCTCATCATGACCCACACCCACGGCGTGGGGCATGCCCCGGTGCACCAGCTGGCCTGGGAGGCATTCCGGGCCGGGACCGAGGTCGCCAAACGCCAGGGGCTCTACGGCGCGGGACAGGACCTGCTCAAGGACGCGTTCTCCGGCAACGTGCGGGGCCTGGGTCCGGCCTCGGCGGAGATGGAGTTCGAGGAGCGGCCCAATGAGGCGCTGATCATCCTGGCGGCCGACAAGACCGAACCCGGCGCGTTCAACCTCCCCCTCTACCTGGTCTTCGCCGATCCCATGTACTCGCCCGGCCTGTTGCTCTCCGAAGCCCTGCACATGGGGTTCCGGTTTCGGATCATGGACGTGGACCACACCGCCGGAGACCGCACCATCACCCTGGACGCCCCCGAGCGCCTCTACGACATCGCCGCGCTGCTCCGGGACACCCACCGGTTTGTGGTGGAGTCCATCTGGTCGCGGCGCTATCCCGACGAGCAGGCCGTGGCGGTGTCCACGAGCCGGTTGCGCAACATCGCGGGCAGGTACGTGGGCAAGGACGATCCGGTGGCCATCGTGCGGGTCCAGAAGATCTTCCCGGCCACCGAGGAGTTCGGGCCAGCATTCGCCCTGGGCCAGTTCGTCGCCGGGGACACCCGCGGCAGCCACCACCTGCCGCTGATGCCGGTGCCGATCAACACGCCGGCGTCCACCTACTTCTGCTGTCCCATGGTCTCGGCGCTGGGGATCTCGATGCACGACGGCCGACTGGCGGCGATCACCGACCTGTTCGGGGATCCCTTCTGGCACCACGTGCGGGACCGGGTCGCCGATAAGGCGATGGAGATGCGCAAGCAAGGGTTCTTCGGCCCCGCGATGCTGCCCATGTCGGAACTGGAGTACGGCGGCATCGTCGCGCGGCTGGAGAAGCTGGAGCGCGAGTTCACCGTGTCCAAGGTGCCGGTGGAGACGGGTTAGACGGCTTGAGGTCCGCTCCGCGGCCCCTCAGGAGCCGCCTGACTCGGGCTCCTTGAGGATGGTGCGATCGACGAACCGGATCAGCCCGGGCAGGAGCGCCGGTAGCAGGGCCCCGATGATGATCATGCTCCCCAGCGCCCAGAGGACGAGCAGCACCGCCTGCCGCTCCGACATCCCGACCACCTCACCCCGGACCCGACCGGAGTCGACGTGACCCTTCTGCGAGGGGCGGAGGCGCTCCTGCCGGCCATCGGGCCAGCACCCACGCCCGGGCCTCATCCCGGGTGACGATCTCTCCCCGGGCCCGTGCCTCCTCCACGGCCTCCAGGATCGCCGAGAACCCGGGACCGGGTCGGTAGCCCAACGCCATCAGGTCGTCCCCGGATAGCAGCCCGAGCGCCGGACGGCGGACGCCGGATCGCGCGACCAGGGCTTCGGCCGCGCGCCGGTAGGCTGCCAGGTCGCCGCCTCGGGCTGCCGTCTCGACGCGGTAGAGCTCGAGCAGATCGGCGGGGTCCACGCGGTCCAGCAGGGTCTTGAGCGCACCGGCGCGCATCGTGGGGATCTCGGGCACGCGACCGTAGCCCGCGACCAGGCCGGCCACAGCCCGGACTTCCACGTTGGAGAACCGCAGACGGCGGCAGATCGCCGTAGCGCGCTCCGCCGAACCAACCGGCAGGAGCAGGGCTGCCACCGCGAGCATCGGCGACGGCCGCGTGAGGCGGTGGAGCGTTCGGCACGCCCGCGCCACCTCCTCCGGGCCGGCCACTTCCGGCAGCACCGCGGCCAGCAGCCCGGTCTGCTGCAGCACGCGCACCCCCTCGGCGCGGCCGGGGGCCACCAGCAGGCGGACCAGTTCGTCGCGGATGCGCTCCCGGCTCACCGAGGTCACGGTCTGGGCCAGCGCGCCCAGCGCCTGCAGCGTGCCCTCCTCGATCGAAAAGCCCAGTTCGGCCCCCAGGCGGACCGCCCGCAGCAGGCGCAGGCGGTCCTCGGCGAACCGGACCGTCGGGTCGCCGACGGTCCGGATGACCCTGCGCTCCAGGTCAGGGAGACCGCCCACGTGGTCGATCACCTCGTTGGCGGCAGGATCGTAGAGCAGCGCGTTGATGGTGAAGTCCCGGCGCAGGACATCGGAGGCGGCATCGGCGGACGCCACAGAGGCGGGCCGGCGGCCGTCGAGGTAGGGGCCTTCGGTGCGGAATGTGGCCACCTGATAGGGATGGCCGTCGACGATCACCGCGACCACCCCGAACTCCGCCCCGACCGGCACGGTCCGATCGAAGCACGAGGCGACCACCTCGGGAGGCGCCGCCGTCACGATGTCGAGGTCGGCAGGGATCCGGCCGAGGAGCAGGTCCCGGACCACCCCGCCGACCAGGTAGGTCTCCCAGCCGGCCTCGCGCAGGCGGGCCACAATCGCCAGACCGGGCCGCAGCCGCGCCGGCATGCGTCGCGCGAGCGCGTCTGCGGAACCCGGAGGCCCCTTGCGGGCAGGCACCGGGGGTGAGCCTATACTTCTGGACGCTCTTCGGCCTGGCGGCGCAGTTCCCGGGCTTTCTCCTCCAGGGTCTCGCGGCCGCGCTCCACGATCTCGCGCAGGCGCGCGGCGCTCTCGTCCAGCCTGGACCGGCCGCGCTGGGTCAGGTCCTCAGCCGCGCCGCGCACCCGACGGACGACCTCGTCGGCGCGCTCGCGCGCCCGGTCGCGGAGTTCCTCCGCTTCGCGGGCCAGGCGGTCGCGGGTCTCTTCGCCGGATCGCGGCGCGAGCAGCAGCGCGAACGCCGTGCCCAGCAGTCCGCCGATGATGAACCCGGCGATGAAGTCAGTGCGGTTGCTCATGGCCCCTCATCTCCTCTCCAGGATGCTGCCGTTCGATGATCCCGCCGCCGAGGACGACGTCGCCAGCGTAGAACGTGACGGCCTGCCCCGGCGCCACCGCGCGCTGCGGCGCCTCGAACTCGACCAGGACGCGGCCGTCATCGCGCAGGCGCAGGACCGCCGGCACGTCGGCCGCCGCATGCCGGACCCGGACGGTGACCCGCGGCGGCGGTGGCGGCGGCACGATCCAGTTCACGCGGCCCAGCAGGACGGACGGGCACAGCAGATCGTCCGGCCCGCCGACCACCACCGCATTCCGCTCCGGGTCGATATCGACCACATAGCGGGGCCCGCCGCCCCCGACCCCCAGTCCGCGGCGCTGGCCGACGGTGTAGCGCGCGATGCCGCCATGGGTGCCCAGCACCATCCCGGTCCGGTCCAGGATGGGCCCGGGCCGCGCGGCCGCGGGTCGGCGGGCGGCCACCAGGTCGCCGTAGTGTCCGGTCGGCACGAAGCAGATCTCCTGGCTGTCGGGTTTGTCGCTGACCGGCAGCCCCAGGCGCCTCGCCAGGTCCCGCACCTCGTCCTTGGCATAGCCGCCGACCGGGAACCGCAGCCGCGCCAGTTGGGCCTGCGTGAGCGCAAACAGGACGTACGACTGGTCCTTCCGGGGGTCGGCTGCCCGCAGCAGCAGATGGCGGCCAGCGGCCTCGTCGCAGACGATGCGGGCGTAGTGGCCGGTGGCGAGCGCCTGGCACCCCAGCCCCTCCACCTTCTCCAGCAGGACCCGGAACTTGATCGCCTGGTTGCAGGCGATGCAGGGGTTGGGGGTACAGCCCCTGGCGTACTCGTCGACGAAGTAGTCGATGACCGCGCGCTCAAAGGCCTCCCGGAGATTGAGGACGTAGTGCCGGATCCCGATCCGCCGCGCCGTGGCCCGGGCGTCTTCAATGGCGGTGATCCCGCAGCACGTGCGGCTGCCCGCCTCCGGCGTCGGGAGCCACGACGGCCACAGGTTCATGGTGATCCCGATGACCTCCCAGCCCTCCTCCACCAGGAGGGCGGCGGCGACCGCGCTGTCCACCCCGCCGCTCATCGCGACGGCGATCCGTGACATCCTCTGTGCACCCTGCCCTCCGAATTGCATGCTAGCAAGCGCTCCGGCGGCGTGTCAAAACGCGCCCCCGTGTTCGGAGGTCTCCTTACGGAGAGGATTCCCTGCGGTCGTCGTCCGCAGTCACCCCCGTCCCCCACCACTCCTCCAGGCGTCGCTTGATGGCGCCCTCGGCGCCGTGCGGGGTCGGCCGATAGTACCGGCGGGGCGCGAATCCCTCAGGCCAGTACGACTGGCGCACGAACCCGCCAGGAAACGCGTGGGGGTACTGATACCCCGCGCCGTGTCCCGCCTGCGCCACCACCCGAGGATGGCTGGCGTCCCTGAGATGCCGTGGGGGCGGGTCCGCGCGCTGCTCCTCGACGTCGCGGGCCGCCTCGCCGATCGCGGTGACCACGGCGTTGCTCTTGGGGGCCGTCGCAATGTAGATGGCGGCCTCGGCCATGGGGATGCGCGCCTCGGGCAAGCCCACGTACTCCACCGCGTGCGCCGCCGCCGTCGCCACCACCAGGGCCATGGGGTCGGCCAGCCCCACGTCCTCGGCGGCGTGGACGACCATCCGCCGGGCGATGAAGCGCGGGTCCTCTCCGGCGGCCAGCATCCGCGCCAGCCAGTAGACCGCGGCGTCGGGATCCGACCCGCGCAGGCTCTTGATGAAGGCCGAGATCACATCGTAGTGCTGGTCTCCCTCGCGGTCGTACCGCACGGCGCGGCGCTGGCTTGCGTCGGCGACCGCCTCGACGGTGATGCGACGGCGGCCACCGACCTCCGGGGCAACCGCAGCCGCAGCCTCCAGCACGTTGAGGGCCACCCGCGCGTCGCCGTTGCTGAGACGGGCCAGGTGCGCCAGGGCCTCGCCGTCGACGTCGAGGGGCTCCCCGCCCAGGCCGCGCGGGTCCACCAGCGCCCGCTCCAGGATGGTCCGGATCTCCGCCTCGGTGAGCGGCTCGAGTTGGGCGACCCGCGACCGCGAGACGAGGGTGGCGTTGACCTCGTAGAACGGGTTCTCGGTCGTGGCACCAATGAGGATCAGCGTGCCGTCCTCCACGTAGGGCAGCAACACATCCTGCTGCGCCTTGTTGAACCGGTGGATCTCGTCGATGATGAGTAGCGTGCGCTGCTGGTGGAAGGCGCGGCGGTCCCGCGCGTCGGCGATGATCTTCTTGAGATCCGCGACGCCGGCGGTCACCGCATTCACCTGCTCGACGTGGCTGCGCGTCCGCGCGGCGATGATGAGCGCCAGCGTGGTCTTGCCCACGCCGGGCGGGCCCCAGAGGATCAGGCTGTGCACCTGGTCCTCCTCGATCGCCGCCCTGAGCGCCCGGCCGACCCCGACGAGATGCTCCTGCCCGACAAACTCGTCCAGCGTCCTGGGCCGCACCCGAGCCGCAAGCGGCGCGGGCGTGGTCCTGGCGGCGTCGTCGAAGAGGGCCACGGCAACTCCCGGGTCCATCCTAGCACGGAAGCCGGGCGGGAGGACGCCGGCGCACCGGCGCGAAGACCACGTCGTGGGCCCACGGCGCCCCGTCCGCATCGCCTGCAAGCCCGAGGCCATCGTCGTCACCTGCGCCGACGGCGACGAGGCCATCTACGCCTTCGACCACGCGGGCCGCCTCTTCACGGCCTGGCTGAGAGGCCACCTCTTCCGGCGCGCGCTCGACGGCCGGATCATGGAGAAGCGCACGGATCGCTCGGGCCGGCGTCCGGTGCGCCACCGGCGGTTCCTGAACCCCGACGAGGGCGCCGGGCTGCTGGACGCCTCTGCGGCGGCCGCCAGCGAGGCCCTGGCCGCGCTGCGGAGCGGGAGGGCCGACCTGCTGTGGTCGATTCCCGGCCCCGTGGATCGGGCATGGGCTGCAACCCTCCTGGAGGCCGCGGCCCGGTTCGATGCCAGGGCGGCTGAGGTGGATAGCGCGCGCTTCGCGGACGCCTACACGCCGGTGGCGATCCTCCCTCCCGACCGCTACCGCTCGCTGGTCATCCAGGTCACCGAAGGCTGTCACTGGAACCGGTGCACGTTCTGCACCTTCTACCGTGACCGGCGCTTCCGCATCAAGACCGATGCGGAGTTCGCCGCCCATGTGGACGCGGTCGCCCGGTTCTTCGGTCCGGGGCTGAGCCTGCGCCGCGGCATCTTCCTGGGGGACGCCAACGCGCTGTTCCTCCCGGTGGAGATCCTGCTCCCCAGGCTCGACCTCCTGGCGAGGCGCCTGGCCAGGCACGCGACCGACCTCGCGGCCTTCATTGACGTGTTCACCGGACACCGCCGCGCGGCCGGCGACTTCGCGGCCCTGCGCGCGCGGGGGCTGCGGCGGATCCATGTAGGCCTGGAGAGCGGCGACGACGAGACGCTGGCCTTCCTCAACAAGCCGCAGACTGCGGCCCAGGCGACGGACCTCGTCCTCACGGCTAAGCAGGCGGGCCTGGGCGTGGGGATCATCGTGATGGCGGGGGTAGGCGGCCGCCAGCGGTGGCGGCGGCACGTCGAGGCGACCGTGGCCACGCTGGAGGCCATGCGGCTGGGAGCCGGGGATCTGGTGTACGTCTCCGCGTTCACGGCGCCCCACGACGGCCCCTACGCCCAGCGGGCGCGCGCCGATGGGACCGAGCCGCTCGGCCCCGACGAGGTCGAAGACCAGGTGGACGAACTGCTCAAGGGAGCGATCCGCGTGGCGGCCCCGGGCATTCGGGCCGCGCGGTACGACATCGAGGAATTCCTGTACTGAGAATTCCCGTACTGACGCGTCGGCGCGGATTCTCCGCCGTGCCGTGCGGGACGAAGTCCCCGAACCCTACTCTCGTAGGTGGGTGCCCTCCCGGGGGCTTCAGACCTGCCCGCACCGCCTGCCCGCGGGACCGTCGTCCGCCTCCGGAGGCGGGCTCCCCGGGTCGATGTGTTGGATCGGGACTTTGCGCCCCGACTCGCACACGGCAGAGAACCCGCTGCCAGACTTATCGTAGCACCCGCCCGACCGCCCGGCAATCACACAATCTCGATGTGGACCTCGCGGAGCACGGCCGGGTCAACCGGGCTGGGCGCGCCGGTCAGGAGGTCGGCCGCACTGGCCGTCTTGGGGAAGGCGATGACCTCCCGGATCGTGGCCTCGCCGGCCAGCAGCATGACGAACCGGTCCATGCCCAGGGCGATCCCGCCGTGGGGCGGGGCGCCGTACTGCAGGGCGTCCAGCAGGAACCCGAAACGCGCCTGCGCCTGCTCCGGGGCGATGCCCAGAAGGGCGAACACCTGTTCCTGGATCGCCCGCTCATGGATGCGGATGCTGCCCCCGCCCAGTTCGACGCCGTTGAGGATGAGGTCGTGGGCCTTGGCCCGTACCCGTTCGGGCGCGGTGGACAGCAGCGGACGATCCTCGTCCATCGGCGCCGTGAACGGGTGGTGGACGGCCACATAGCGTCCTTCCTCCGCGCTGTACTCCAGCAGCGGAAACCCGGTGACCCAGAGGAAGCGGAACTCACGGTCCCGGGCGCGCAGCCCGGCCCGGTCGGCCGCTTCCAGGCGGACGCGTCCCAGGGCAGAGGCCACGGTGGCCTCACGACCGGCCGCGAGCAGGACCAGGTCGCCTTCCCGCGCCCCGGTCCGTGCCGAGACCTCCGCGACTTCGCCTTCGGCCAGATGCCGCGCGAGCGATCCCCGGGGCCCGCCGGGCCCCAGGACCAGTGAGGCCAGCCCCGCCGCCCCGGCGGCGACCGCGGTCTGGGCCAGGGCATCCAGATCCCGGCGGCTCATCCCGGCCGCACCCGGGACGCGCAGGGCCCGGAGCACGCCGCCCGTTGCGGCGGCCTCCCGGAACCGCTCCACGCCGCTGGACCCGGCCAGATCGGTCAGGTCCGTGATCTCCAGGTCCACGCGCAGGTCGGGCTTGTCGGAGCCGTAGCGGAGCAGGGCCTCGGGGTAGGAAATCCTGGGGAAGGGCCGCGCGACGCGGCTGCCCAGCACCCGTTCGATGACGTGGGCCACCATCGCCTCGGTGACCGCCAGCACGTCCTCCTGTTCGACGAAACTCATCTCGATGTCGATCTGAGTGAACTCTGGCTGCCGGTCGGCCCGCAGGTCCTCGTCGCGGAAGCACCGCGCGATCTGGAAGTACCGGTCCGCCCCGCTGACCATCAGGAGTTGCTTGAAGAGTTGCGGCGACTGGGGCAGGGCGTAGAACTTGCCGGGCTGCAGCCGGCTCGGCACCAGGAAGTCCCGGGCGCCCTCCGGCGTACTGCGGATCAGCATCGGCGTCTCGACCTCGATGAAGCCCATCCGGTCCAGGACCTCGCGCACCGCCATGCACGTCCGGTGGCGCAGGGTCAGGTTGCGGATCATGCGCGGCCGGCGCAGGTCCAGGAACCGGTAGCGCAGCCGCAGGGCCTCGTCCACCTCGGCCTCGTCGGCCGGCGGGAACGGCGGGGTCAGGGAGGGGGACAGGACGTCCAGACGCCGGGCCCGGACCTCGATCTCGCCGGTCGCCAGGCGCGGGTTGCTCGTGCCCTCGGGGCGGGGCGCCACGGTCCCGTCCACGCGCACGACGTACTCGGCGCGCACGCCTTCGGCCACCTGGGCGGCGGCGGCTCCGTCGGGGTCGGAGGGGTTGACCACGACTTGCACGATCCCGTCCCGGTCGCGCAGGTCCAGGAAGATCAGGCCGCCGAGATCGCGGCGGCGCTGGACCCATCCGGCGAGCCGGACCGGCGTCCCGATGTGATCGGGCCGCAACTCGCCGCAGGTGTGCGTGCGCATTGCGGTCTTCATGCTCTTCCCTCCCCGCCCGTTGGCGCCGGCGCCGGGACGCCCAGGCGCCAGGCCAGCGCAGGAATGAGGTCGGCGCGGGCAATGCGACTCTGGGCGCCGCTGGCCATCTCGCGGAGCGTGACGCTGCCGGAGGCCAGTTCCTCATCGCCCAGGACCAGGGCAAACCGCGCGCCGAGGCGGTCGGCGTGCCTGAGCTGGCCGCGGAGGTCGCGCCCCAGCAGGTCGCCCTCGGCCCGCAGCCCCGCGGCGCGCAACGCATCGAGCAGGCCGATTCCCTCGCGCCGCGCCGCCTCGCCGGTGGTAACCACCATGACCTGCACCTGCCGATCCGCCGGCCGGATCAGGCCGTCGTCCCCGGCGACCAGAAGCAGCCGGTCCAGGCCGAAGCCGAAGCCCACGCCCGGGGTCGGCGGGCCGCCCAGTTGCTCGGCCAGTCCGTCATAGCGGCCGCCGCCGAACATAGCGTTCTGTGCGCCCAGGCGGCCCGAGAAGACCTCCACCGCCGTCCGCGTGTAGTAGTCGAGGCCTCGCACGATGAAGGGATCCATCACGTACCGGACGCCCAACAGGTCGAAGTGCTGCCTGACGCCGTCGAGGTGGGCCGCACAGGCCTCGCAGAGGTAGTCGATGCTCTTCGGCGCGCCGCGGGCCACCCGGTGGCAGCCCTCGCGCTTGCAGTCCAGGACCCGCAGCGGATTGTGCGCCAGGCGGCGCCGGCAGTCCTCGCACAGCTGGTCGGCGCGCGGCCGGAAGTAGTCGCGCAGGGCCTCCACGTACCGGGGCCGGCACGCGGCGTCCCCGACGCTGTTCAGGTGAACCTCGACCTGGGTCAGACCCACCGCCTGCAGCAACCGGACCGGCAGGGTCAGCACCTCGGCGTCGGCCGCCGGAGCAGGGCTGCCGATGATCTCGGCCCCAAACTGCACGTGCTGCCGGTAGCGGCCCTTCTGCGGCCGGTCGTAGCGGAACATCGGCGCGAGGTAGTAGAGCTTGCACGGCTGCGGAGACTGGCGCAGGCCATGCTCCAGATAGGCCCGCATCACCGCCGCCGTGCCCTCGGGCCGGAGGCTGAGGGAGCGCCCGCCCCGATCGGCAAACGTGTACATTTCCTTCTCGACCATGTCGGTGGTCTCCCCGACGGTCCGCTGGAACACCTCGGTGTGCTCGACCACCGGCGTGCGGATCTCGCGGAAGCCCCATCGGGCCGCCAGGTCGTGGATCGTCGCCTCCAGGGCCTGCCAGCGCTCCACTTCACCCGGCAGGATGTCGCGCATCCCGCGCGGCGCCCGAATCGCCGCCATCTGTCGCCTCCTCCTACCCTGTCGCGCGCCCAAAACAAAGCGCTCCCGTCCTGCAGGGACGAGAGCGAGACTCCCGCGGTGCCACCCTGGTTCCCGGCCGTCGAGCACTCGGCCGGGCCCTCATCGCGATCACGGGCGAAACCCGGGCGGTCGCCGCGCCGGACGCGACGCCGCCGGCTCAGGGGCGTCGTTCGGACCCGGGCGCCTGAGGGCGTTTCCAGCTGTCGCGGCGAGCGCGCCCTCTCTCTGAAAGGACCGGACCCTACTCTTCCCGTCGTCGCCGGCCGTACTGCGAAACTAGCGATAGATTACCCCTGGGCCATCCGCGGGTCAAGCAGGTCCCTGATGCCGTCGCCCAACAGGTTGAACCCCATCACCGTCATGAAAATCGCCAGGCCAGGGTACAGCGACAGCCACGGCGCCTGCCCAAGATAGTCCCGTCCGACAGCCAGCATCGAGCCCCACGATGGCGTCGGCGGCTGGGCCCCCAGGCCCAGAAACGACAGGCCCGCCTCGGCAAGGATGGCGCTCCCGAGGCCCAGCGTGACCAGCACGACGACGGGCGCCATGGTGTTGGGCAGGATGTGCCGGACCATGATCCGCGCATTCGACGCGCCCAGGCCGCGGGCGGCCTCGACGAAGTCCTGCGCCTTGATCGCCAGGACCTGGCCACGCACAACCCGCGCCAGCCCCGTCCAGCTCACCAGCCCCAGGGCCACGAACACGTGGGAGAGGCTGGGTCCGAGGACCGCCATCACCGCGATGGCGAACAGCAGACCGGGAAACGCGAAGATCACCTCGGCGGCGCGCATGATGACCTGGTCGGTGATCCCCCCGTAGAACCCCGCCAGCATCCCCAGGGTCACCCCGATCGCCAGCGCGGAGGCCTGCACGGCGACGCCCACGCCGAGGGAGACGCGGGCACCGTAGACGATGCGGCTGAAGACGTCCCGGCCGAAGGGATCGGCGCCGAGCAGGAACGGCCCGCCGGGCGGGCGGAGGGAGTTGTTCAGGTCGGCGTCGCGCACCGGGTCGAACGGCGCAATCCACGGCGCCGCCAGCGCCGTCGCCGCCAGCAGGCCGACCAGGACGCCGCCGACGGTCAGGTTGCGCAGGCGCCAGCCCCGCCGCCACAGCGCCCGGGGTCGCGGCGACGTCGGGGTCGTCGGAGCCGGCGCGCTCATTCGTACCGGATCCGGGGATCCAGCCACGCGTAGGACAGGTCCACCACCAGGTTCAGCCCGATGAACACCGTGGCGATGAACAGCACGCAGCCCTGCGCCATGGGCAGGTCGCGGACACCGATGGAGTCCACCAGCAGCCGGCCAATCCCCGGCCAGGAGAATACCCGCTCGGTGATCACCGCGCCGGAGAGCAGCCCGCTCAGCTGCACGCCGACCACCGTGACGATGGGGATCGCGGCATTCCGCAGCGCGTGCACCACGATCACCCGCGCGCCGGCCAGCCCCTTGGCCCGGGCGGTCCGGATGTAGTCCTGCCGGATGACCTCCAGCATCGAGGAGCGGGTGAGGCGGGCGATGACCGCGGACACCCCGGTGCCCAGGGTGAGGGCGGGCATGATCAGGTAGGGGATCGCCGGCCCGTAGCCCGAGGGCGGCAGCCAGCGCCACTGGACCGCCAGCAGGTAGATCAACAGGATCCCCAGCCAGAAGGTCGGCATCGAGACGCCCACGGTGGCCAGCATGATGCTGGCCGAATCCACCAGGGAATTCTGGCGGAGCGCGGCGGCAATGCCCAGCGGGACCCCGATGAGCACCGCGATGGCGAGGGCCGCGCCGGCCAGCGTCGCTGTCGCCGGGAATCGCTCCAGGACTGATGCCAGGACGCTCCGGTCGGTGCGGTAGGAGACCCCCAGGTCCCCCCGCAGGGCGTTGCCGAGGAACTTCAGGTACTGGACAGGCGCCGGGTCGTCCAGCCCCCACTTGGCGCGAATCCGGCGCGCCGCCTCCGGATCCACCGTCGCGACCTTCTCTTCCGTCAGGAGGGCGACGGGATCGCCCGGCACGATCTGCATGAGCACAAAGGTCACGAGGGTCACCCCGATGAAGACCGGGACGGCGAGCAGGAGCCGCCGGAGGACGAATGCGCCGAGCCCGCCTCTCACCGTGAGGCGACCGCGCTAGCGCCTCGGCGCGATCCACACCCGGTGCATCGGCTGGTAGTCCATCTCCACCGGGTTGCCGATCAACCCCCGGATGTTGGGCTGGTGCACCAGGGCCGCCTTGTTGTAGTTGAAGAAGAACCAGGGGGCGTCGGCCACGATGAGCCGCTCGGCCTCCTGGCAGAGCCGGACCTGCTGCCGAAGGTTGAAGGTGCGCTCGGCCTCGTCGAGCAGCGCGTCCACCCGGTCGTTCTTGTAGCGCATGCGGTTCCCGGCCGGTCCGACGTTGCGCGACCGGAAGGGGCCGAGGTAGCTGACACAGTTGGGACCGCCGCCGTGGGAGAGCACCCAGGTGGGGATCTCGTTCCTGCCCGCGCGGTCCAGCATGACCCCGAAATCCTGCTGGACGATCCGGCCGCGGATGCCCACGTCCGCGAGATACCGCTGGAACCCCTCCAGCCACCGACCGATGACCGGACTCGTGGAGCCATGGAGCTCGAGGTCGAACCCAGCCGGGAATCCGGCCTGCGCCAGCAGTTCCCTGGCGCGGCCCGGGTTGTAGTCGTACCCCTTCAGGTCCTTGTTATAGGCGGCGTGGCTGGGCGGGAAGACCCCGGTCGCCACCAGGGCCTTCCCCTGGAGGACCGTGCGGACCATGGTGGTCTTGTCGATGGCGTGGTTGATCGCCTGGCGGACCCGGACGTCGCCTAGCGGCGGTTTCGTCACATTGAGCCCGATGTGCCGGGTGAAGAGCTCGGGGACTTCGATCACGTAGGGCTTCCAGGCCGGGTCGTCGGCGTACCGGCGGTAGGTCACGTCGCTGAGCAGCATGGAGTCCAGCCGCCCCGTGTCGAACTCCGCCTGGGCGGTGGCCGGATCCGGGACGATGCGGAACTCCAGCGCACTGATGTACGGCCGTCCCTCCCAGTAGTCGGGGTTCTCCTTGAGGAGGATGGTGTCGTCCGGATGCCAGGAGACGAAGACGAACGGCCCGGACCCCACGGGCCGCCGGCCGAACTCCCGGCCCAGCCGCTCGGCCTCGTCCCGCGGCACGATGAAGAACGCCAGATTGGTGAAGGTGAGCGGGAACGTGGCGTCTGCCACGGAGTTGGTGATGGAAATGGTGTAGCGGCCCGTCACCCTGATTCCGCTGACGTCCCGGGCCTGCCGGGCCGCGAACTCCTGGGCGCCGACGATCCGGTCGAACGATCGGAAGAAGGGGGAGGCGGTCTCCGGAGCCAGGATCCGCTCGATGGTGTATTTGACGTCCTCGGCGGTCATCTCCCGGCCGTGGTGGAACCGGACGCCGCGGCGCAGCCGGAAGGTGATGGTCCGTCCGTCACTGCCAAGCGACCAGGTCTCGGCCACGCCGGGCTGCATCTCGAGCGTCTTGGGGTCGAGCCGAAGCAGCGAGTCGAAGATGTTCATCTTCACCGAGATGGCGCGAACGGTGTTGGTCTGTGCCGGGTCGAGGTTGGCCGGGTCGCTGGGTAACTGCCTGCGGAAATGCCCGCCGTGGACCGGAGTCTGGGCGTCGATGGGTTGTGTCACCACGGTGCCCAGCCCCACCGCCGTGACGAGGACGAGGATCCCGATCAGGCTTCCCTTCATGATGCCACCCCGTGTGTCCGCCGGCCGATGGACCCCCATGCCGTGCCACCTCATGGGGTTCTGGCCCCGCGCAATCCGTCCCTGCCCGGGGCTTTGCCCACGACCCGTCGCCAGGAAACCCGACGGGGCGACGCGAACCAGATCGATGGATCCAGCGTTGGATCCGGAGGGAGTCGGCCGCGGTGAAGGCCATCATTTTGGCAGGCGGCAGGGGCGAGCGGCTCCGCCCCTTCACGGAGGACCGCCCCAAACCCATGGTCCAGGTCCTGGGCGTCCCGATCCTGGCCTACCAGCTGCACTGGCTCCAGACGCAGGGCACCACCGAAGTGGTGATGGCCTGCGGGTACCGCCGCGAGGTGATCCAGGACTACTTCGGCAACGGCGAGAAGTGGGGGATGCGCATCCACTACGCCGTGGAAGAGGAACCCCTGGGCCGCGGCGGTGCCATCCGTCATGCCTTCGGCTACCTGAACCCCGCCCCCGACCTCGTCATCGCCACCAACGGCGACGTCATCACCAACCTCCGGCTGGCTCCGGTCATCGCCCAGCATCGGGACCAGGGCGTCCTGGCCACCGTCGTCCTGACCCCCTACGTGAGCACCTACGGGCTGGTGGAGGTCAACGCCGAGGACCGCGTGATCGCCTTTCACGAAAAGCCCACGCTGCCGTACTGGGTCAACGCCGGCATCTACGTCCTCTCCCGCGAGGTCATCGCCGCCTTCCCCGAGGTCGGCGACCACGAGACGACCATCTTCCCGCGCCTGGCCGAGCAGCGGAAGCTGGGCGCCTACCGGTCGCGCGACTACTGGCGCGCCGTGGACACGGTGAAGGACCTCACCGAGGTGAGCCGGGAACTCGAGCGCCGGCTGCTCACGTCGTTCCTCGCCTGAACGGACGGTCCCGGGGGTCGAGACTCGAGCCCGGCGTCACACCAGGCGGCGCCGCAGTGCGGCGCTGACGGTGTCGATGACCGTGACCGCCACGACGATGACCAGCAGGGCCATCCCGACGACCTCCCAGCGGCGGAATTGCAGCGCCTGCACCATGATCGTCCCGATGCCCCCGGCACCGACCAGCCCCAGGACAGTGGCGGCGCGGGCATTGATCTCCAACCGGTAGAGCGACAGCGCCAGAAACTCCGGGAGCACCTGCGGCAGCACCGCGAACCAGAAGACCTTGACGCGGCTGGCCCCCGCCGCGTGCAGCGCCTCCAGCGGGCCGGGATCCATGGCCTCGACCACCTCGGCGTAGAGCTTCCCCAGGCTGCCGGTCGAGTGCAGGCCGATGGCCATCATCCCTGCCAGCGCGCCCGGTCCGTACGCCGCGACGAAGAAGATCGCGAGAATGATCTCGGGAAACGTCCGGATCAGGTTGAGGATCTGTTTGCCCACATAGCTGGACGCCCCGTGGGGGCTGATGTTTCGCGAGGCCAGGAACGCCAGGGGGAAAGCCAACACCATCCCCAGGGTCGTCCCCAGCAGCGCCACCTGCACCGAGACGACCATGCCTCTCAGCGACCGTCCCGCCCAGGTCCAGTCCGGCAGGAGCATCAGCCAGACGATCCGCGCCAGCAACGGCAGACCCTCCAGGAAGCGCACCAGACTGGCCTCCACGCCGCGGGCCGCCCAGGCGAACACCAGCGCGTAGAGGGCCACGCCCAACCATCGCTTCCACCGGCCGGGTTCGGTGAGGGAGATCGAGGGCGTGGAGGCCTGCGAGGTCATGCCGGAACAGCGTCCGCGGACATCAGACCAACCGCTGGCGGACCCGGACGCTGAGGGTGTCAATGAGGACCACCGCCCCCAGGGTCACCACGATGATGGCCAGGGCGCTCTGATACCGGAAGAGGTTGAGCGCGGTGAGCAGCACCTGGCCGATACCGCCCGCCCCGACCAGGCCCAGGATGAACGAGACGCGGACGTTGATCTCGAAGACGAAGAGCGTGTAGCTGAGATAGGTCGGCAGCACCTGCGGGACGACCGCATACCGCACGGTCTTGAGCCGATTGGCGCCGGCCGCCTCCAACGCCTCCAGGGGCCCGGGGTCGATGGCCTCCAGGCTCTCGCTGGTCAGCTTGGCGATGACCGCCATGGAGAACACCGTCAGGGCCAGGATCCCCGCGAAGGGGCCGATGCCCACCACCGCCACGAGGATGGCCGCATAGAGGAGCTCCGGGATCGTCCGCAGGAGGTTGAGGAGGCCGCGCGCCGCGTAGTAGAGCCAGGCCTGCCGGGCGACGTTCCGGGACGCCAGCAGGATGAGGGGGACGGCCAACAGCGCGCCCTGCGTCGTCCCCACCAGCGCCATCTGCAGCGTCTGGACGATGGGCTCGACCAGCACCGGCAGCACAGCCCAGTTGGGCGGGAACATGTCGCCCAACAACGCGAAGAAGTTCGGGAGGCCCTCCCAGAGCACGCGGGGGGAGACGCCGATGGCCGCCGCGCTCCAGGCGTAGAGGCCCCCCGCCGCCACCCCCGCCAGGATGGCCCTCGTCTTCACCCGGCGGCTCCCCGGAAGTCGTCGGCCCTCAGCGCTCGCCCGTAGATCTGCTCAAACGTCGCGTCGTCCACGGCCTCGGCCGGCCCATCGTAGACCACCTGGCCCTGCCGTAACCCCACGATCCGCTGGGCGTACTCGCGGGCCAGGTCGATGAAGTGGAGGTTGATGAGCACGGTGATCCCTTCCTGGTTGATCCGGCGGAGGTCGCGCATCACCATGTGGGACGTCGGCGGGTCCAGGGAGGCCACCGGCTCATCGGCCAGGATCACCTTGGGCTCCTGGGCCAGCGCACGGGCGATGCCGACGCGTTGCTGCTGGCCGCCGCTGAGGGCATCGGCCCGGACGAAGGCCTTGTCGTGGATCTCAAGTTTGCGCAGCGCGTCGAAGGCGACCTCCAGGTCGGTCCGGGAGAACAGCCCCAGCAGTGCCCGCCAGGTCGAGACCCGGCCCACGCGGCCTGCCAGGACGTTGCGGAACACCGAGGACCGCTTGACGAGGTTGAACGTCTGGAAGATCATCCCGATCTGCTGGCGGACCTCCATCAGGCGCGCCGGGGAGGCCGCGGTCAGGTCTTCGCCCTCGAACCAGACGGTGCCCGCCGTAGGCTCCACCAGACGGTTGACGGTGCGCAGCAGCGTGGACTTCCCGGCCCCGCTGAGGCCCACGATGGCGACGAATTCGCCGCGGCCAACGGCCAGGTCGACCCCGCGCAGGGCCCAGACGTCGCCAGGGTACCGGACCTGGACGCCCCGGAGCTCGATCTGCGGGGGGCTCAAATCCTGATCTTGTCCCTCATGACGCTGTAGGTCTTCCGGATAATCTCAAATTCACTGCCGTCCGACTTCGCGTAGCCGACCACGTTGTAGAGGGCTTCCAGGACCTGCACGCCGCCGGGGTGCTTGCCAAGGTCGACGAACGCCGCCTGGATCTTCGCGACCAGATCCTCGGGCAGCCCGCGGCGCACGGCGACGCCGTCGTTGGGGATGGGGCTGCTGCGGACCAGGATCCTCACCACCTGTTCGGCGTCGGGCAGCTCCCGCCTGATGTCGGGAATGGCGTTGTCGTGCGTGGCGCTGGCGTCCACATCCCGCTTGTAGACGGCCACGACCGCGGCGTCGTGCGACCCGGCGAAGATGGTGCGCAGGTCGCGCTCCGGGTTGATCCCTGCCTCCAGCAGCATCATGTAGGGAAACAGGTAGCCTGATGTCGACGCCGGATCCACGAAGGCGAACCGGCGTCCCTTCAGATCCGCGATCGTCCTGAACGGGGAGTCGGCCCGCACGTTGATCGCCGCATGGTAGCTCGTCACGAAGTGACCCCGAGTCCGCCGGATGGACTTGGCGATGATCACCACCTTGTGCCGCTCCTCCGCCAGGACGAGGGCGAAGGGCCCGAAGATCCCGATATCGGCTCGGCCGGTCCCCATGGCTTCCACCAGCCCCGTGAAGTTGGTGGCCACGAAGGGCTCGATGGGGATGCCGATGCGGTCGGAGAGCATCTTGGAGAGCGGGCCGAGGTTCTCCATCATGCGGCCGATCTCACGGGACGGGACCATGCCCAAAATCAGCTTCTGGGGCGCCGGCCCTGCCTGGATGCCCGGGCCCGCCACCCCCACCACCAGCGCTGCCGCCAGGAACGCGCCAAGCCACC
>JAVKID010000050.1:0-22467 GCA_031459655.1 Candidatus Fervidifonticultor octavus
GCGTGGATCGAGGCCGACCCCGAGATCCGCTCCCTTCGGATCGGTTACTTCGGGGCCAGCACAGGTGCCGCGGCCGCCCTGGTCGCCGCCGCCGGTCGACCTGATATCGGCGCCATCGTCTCGCGCGGCGGACGACCCGACCTGGCCATGGACGTGCTGGCGCGCGTCCGGGCCCCCACGCGGCTCATCGTGGGCGGACGCGATACGGCGGTGCTGGACCTCAACCGCGAGGCGCTCCAGCGGCTCCAGGTGGAGAAGGACCTGGTGATCGTCCCCGGTGCGACCCACCTGTTCGAGGAACCGGGCGCGCTGGAGGAAGTGGCGCGGCTCGCCGCGGACTGGTTCCGGCGGTACCTCGGGTGACCCCGGGGGAGGCGAGCCCCAGGAGGAGGCGGATGCGTTCACAGGTCGGCATCGTCGGCGCGGGACCCGCGGGCCTGCTGCTCTCGCACCTCCTGCACCTGCACGGTGTCGAGTCCGTGGTGCTGGAGGTCCGCAGCCGCGACTACGTCGAGAAGCGCATCCGGGCGGGCGTGCTCGAGCACGGCACAGCACAGCTGCTGGCAGAGACGGGCGTCGGCGACCGGATGCGGCGCGAGGGCCTCGTCCACCACGGCATCGAACTGCGCTTCGGCGGACGCGGCCGCCGCATCGCGCTCAGCGATCTCACCGACGGCCGCACCATTACCATCTACGGCCAGCACGAGGTCGTTAAGGACCTCATCCGCGCCCGGCTGGAGGCGGGCGGACAGATCCTCTTCGAGGTGGAGGACGTCAGCGTGCACGGCCTCCACACCTCGACGCCGACCATCCGCTTCCGTCACCGGGACGTCGATCGGGAACTGGCCTGCGACTTCATCGCCGGCTGCGACGGCTTCCACGGCGTCTGCCGGCCGTCGATTCCCGACGGCGTGCTCACCGTCTACGATCGCGAGTACCCCTTCGCCTGGCTGGGAGTGCTCGTCCAGGCCCCTCCGTCGTCGAAGGAGCTCATCTACGCCCACCACGCCCGCGGCTTCGCTCTGCACAGCATGCGCTCACCGGCCATCACCCGGCTCTACCTCCAGTGCCCCCCCGACGATGACCTGGCCAACTGGCCGGACGCGCGGATCTGGGCAGAACTCCACACGCGGCTGGCCGCCGAGGGCTGGACACTGACGGAGGGGCCGATTCTCCAGAAGGGGATCACGGCCATGCGGAGTTTCGTCGCCGAACCGATGCAGTACGGACGGCTGTTCCTGGCGGGCGACGCCGCCCACATCGTCCCGCCCACCGGCGCCAAGGGGCTCAACCTGGCCGTCGCGGACGTCCGGGTCCTGGCCCGCGCGCTGGCGGCCTTCTACGCGTCGGGCCGGACCGATCTGCTCGAGCGGTACTCGGAGGCCTGCCTGCCCCGGGTCTGGCGGGCGCAACGCTTTTCATGGTGGATGACGTCGATGCTGCACCGCTTCGGCGACGACCCCTACCAGCTCCGGCTGCAGCTGGCCGAACTGGACTACGTGACGAGCTCGCGGGCCGCGGCGACGGCGCTGGCTGAGAACTACGTGGGCCTGCCGTTCGAGTGAGCGGTTCGGGAGAACCCTCGCCGACTGGGGTGACCGACGGGATTCGAACCCGCGCCCTCCTGGGCCACAGCCAGGCGCTCTACCCGGGCTGAGCTACGGCCACCGCGCCGCTGCTGATTCTAGCACAGGCCCCGATGGAGCCTCAATCCGACGACTGGACGGGTGGGCTCAATTTCTGCGCGAGTGCGACGCCGCGTGGTGTCAGCATCGTGACCGCCTGCTCCGCCCCCGTCCCGTGCCGCTCTACCAGGCCCTGCAGGTACGCCTGGCGGCGGGCGGCGACGACCTGGGTGAGGGTCAGCCCGGTCACCTGGCACAGGCGGGCGTCGGTCAGGCCGTGGCGGAACCAGGCCTTGTGCTCGAGGAGGGCGGCCAGGACGCGGGCAACGTCGGCCGCGATGTGCTCCTGCATTGATCCGTCCCCTCCGGCAGAGGAATCGGCTGTGACAGCGCGTGTGTCCCGATCGTTCCAGGTGCCCACCATGCCCCGGTTTTAGTCGGACAGGCCCGTTTAGACGCCCGGAGCCGGTCTTCTGTTGAGCAGCGCAAGGCATCTGCGCGCGAATGCCACGTCACGAGGGTGTACGATCTGCTCCTCCGGCATCCCGCGCGCGCCGCGCCATCTCCTCGGTCAGGAGTGTCGCCAGCCGCGCTGCCCCCGCGCGATAGACCTGCTGGAGCATCTCGGCCATCGGCGGCCACTTCTCACGCTGGGCCCGCCTTCGGAACCGCTTCACGCGCCACTGCAGCCTCGTCCCATCGCCCGCCGGCTCGAATTCGAACGTGGAGGTCACGCCGCCAAAACCCTGGAAGAAGGATCTGTCCGTGAAGTAGACAAACGGTCGCCAGTCCAGGATCTCTTCTGTGATCGCGTCCTTCCCGTGCACGCAATGGTTCTCGGTCCCCGCCCCCCGCCGACCTCCGGGCTTCCATTCGTCCACCCGGTCGACCCCCGGCTGCCAGAGCACCCGCTTGTCCGGCACCGTCAGATACTCCCAGACCACCGGCGGCGGAGCCGGAAACACGAAGTCCATGACGAGGACCGCGTCCTCAGGCTCCACGACGATGCGCCAGTGCTCCTGCTCCTCGCGCCACCGCCGCTCCAGGTCCTGAACATACCCCGTCACGTTGCCGGTATGCTCATAGGTCTCGCTGTGCTGGCGCATCCCAAGGGACAGAGGATCAATGCCCATGGTCGCCACGCACGCTGAGGTGAACAGGGCATAGCCGCGCACGCCCAGGGTCTCGGTCACGGAGTTCTTCAGCAGCCGGTGCACCAGGATCACGTCCGGGCCGGCCAGTTCCTCCCGGCCCGCAATGCGCTGCCGGATGAACGTCCCGTCATGGGCGAGGAACTTGAGGTCCAGCGAGGGGATCATCCGACAGGCGTTGCACTGGCACGTGGTGGCATGGCGGATGTCGCGGAGGCGCCGGCGGAAGGCGAAATAGCAGCCGTCAATCGTATCGAGGAGCATCGTCCCGTCGACTCGCCCAGACGACGCGTAGGCGAACGCCGCATCGCCCTCAAGTTTGGCCAGGCGCAGCACGGGTCGGAGGGCGCCGACGACGGTACCGATCAGGTCGGCCAGGACGTCCTGGGCGTGGTCAAGTTCGGTGCCGGCCAGGTACCCCGTGTAGCCGGAGACATCCGCTATGACCAGGCACCCCTGCTCGGGACGGTTCAGCACGACTCTTCCCCGTCCGGAACTATTAGAGAGCACGTGTCTGGAATCCTCGGTCCAACCCACCTTCCCGGTCGTCGCCTGCGCCCGCGGGAACTCGGAGGAGCCGGATGAATCCCCGCCGAAAGCTGGACCTGACGTGACAGCCGCGGCCGCCATCGTCGCAGATCCGGACTGGCGCGAGGCGCTGGATGCTCTCCTCCGCCGCCTCCGCCTCCCCATGCGCGGCGGCGACGGCGTCGACCTGGCGATCCTCTTTGCCAGCAGCGCCTACGCCGCCGAGTTCCCGTCCCTGGTGACCGCGGTCCGGGAGGCGGTAGGCGCGCGGCTCCTGGTCGGATGCTCCGGGCAGGGCGTGATCGGGCCCGGGGAAGAGATCGAAGGCGACCCCGCGCTGGCGCTGCTGGTGCTCACGCTGCCCGGGGGGACCCTGCGGGCCAGCCACCTCACCCAGGACGAGCTCGAGCGCCTCGGCAGCGCCCTGGTGTGGCACCGGTTCACCGGCGTGGCGCCGGAGGCCGTGCGGGGCTGGCTGATCTTCGCCGATCCGTACACGGTGGATGCCGACCAGCTGCTCGCCTCGCTGTCGGCGGCCTACCCGGGCATCCCGCTGGCGGGCGGGCTGGCGTCTGGGAACCCATTGCGACAGAGGACCCACGTCTTCCTGGACGATCGCGTCTACGATCGCGGCGCCGCGCTGCTGGCGGTCGGCGGACCCTGCCGGATCACGACGGTGGTCTCGCAAGGGGCCGCACCCATCGGCCGACCGTGGACCATCACCGGCGCCCAGGGGAACCTCGTCGAGACCATCGGCCAGCGGCCGGCCTATGAGGTGCTCATCGAGACGCTGCGGGGGCTGCCGCCGCGCCTCCAGGCCCGCGCGCGGGGGAACCTGCTGGTCGGCCTGGCCGCCGACGAGCACCGCGAGGAACTGCGCCGCGGCGACTTCCTGATCCGGAACCTGATCGGCGTGATTCCCGAAACCGGCGCCCTGGCCGTCGGGGCCATCCCGCGGATCGGCCAGACCCTCCAGTTCCAGGTGCGGGACCCGGCGGCCGCCACCGAAGACCTCCACGACCTCCTTTGGCGCGCGAAGGCGCACCTGGGCGGGCTGCGGCCCCTGGCCGCCCTCCTGTGCTCGTGCAACGGGCGAGGGGTCGGCCTGTTTGGGCGGCCGCACCACGATGCGAAGGCGGTCGAGGAGCACCTGGGTCCGATTCCGCTGGCCGGGCTCTTCTGCAACGGTGAGATCGGCCCGGTCGGCACCCAGCCCTACGTGCACGGGTTCACGGCCAGCCTCGCGCTGCTGGTCCCCGATGACTAGGCGGGGGATCTTCCGGAGACTCTTCTACCGCCCCGCAGAGATCGTCATCGGGTACGACGAGGGGGTGCTCGACGCCAGGGCCGTCGGCGCCGCGCGCGCGCTGTGGAGCGGCGAGACACCGGTGCGCACCATGCCGTTCCGGCGCACCGAATCCGATCCGGCCGCGCCGCTGCTGGTGACCTTCGGCGATGTCACCGCGCGCCCGCCTGCCCCGCCGCCCCAGGCGGTCTGCGCCGCCCTCGCCCGCAGTCTTGCCAGGGCAGGTCTCCAACCGCTGCGGCTGATGGTGCGGATGGACTACCGCGGCATCATCGTGCGGGGCGACGTGGATGCCAGCCTGGAAGAGCCGGTCGCCGCGGCGCTGGAGCGCGCCCCGGAACTGGCGGCCCTCGCGAAGGAGGCGGTCGACCGCGCGCTGCCAGAGGGCGCCGAACTCTTGATGGCGACCTACGACGTCCAGACCGGGCACTGGGTGCTGCGCGAAGCCCGAGGCTATCGTGGCACGATGTGGCGGAGGCGGTTTTACGTGGGCCACGGCTGGGTGGAGGCCGTCTAGTCTGGCCTAGGCGCACTTCCTCGATCCAGCCGAGATTTTCAGGCCCATGCGGTCTCCTGTCCGCAGAGAGATACGGTATACTATGTCAGGCGGGACGAACTTCCGGACGGTCCTGAGTCCGGTCCTGCTGCGGATGTCGCAGGACCCACACGAGGAGTCGGGCCCGTAGCTCAATTGGACAGAGCGGCGACCTTCTAAGTCGTCCGGTTGAGGGTTCGAGTCCCTCCGGGCCCGCCAGCGTCGGAACCGCCCTTGGACCCTCCCGCCATGGTGTTTGGACCTGTTCGGCGGGCAGAGTTGAGTGGGAAGGCAGAAGCCGGGTCATACCCCATCTCATCCCGTGGAGGTGACGTGTGCTGACGACGGTCGAGATGTTGCTCCGTGCCTGGGTGCGCAGGCGCCTCGGGGAATCAGGGCAGGCTGAACTCGTGGTGATCCTGCTCCTGGCGTTCCTGATCTGGCTGCTCGCGGCGCATCGACGCGTCATCATCCAGTAGGCTTGAGGCCCCCACTCAACGCCGCCGGCCCTCCCCACCATGCGGGGACCAGCGTCTACCTGCCGCCGTCGGTCGTGGTGGCGGCCCGGACGGGGATCGGCGCGATCGTCCCTCCGGCGCGCGCGATGGCCAGCAGCGGCACCGAACCCACAATGGCCGCCAGCACGCCCACGGTCAGTTCCCCGCCGCGGGCGAGCAGTGCGCCGGACAGCAGCGCGGCCATCATGGCTGCGAGGTTGGTGAACAGGTCGTTGACGCCGACCACGCGGCCGCGGGTGGTGGCATGGGAGAGGTCGCCCAGCAGCGCGGCGCCGGCGATGAACCCCAGGCACCACCCCAACCCGACGAGATAGAAGGCCACGGCGGCGGTCCAGACCGAGTGCACGCCGAGGGTGAACACGAGGCCGCTAGAGGCCGTCAGCAGTGCCCCGCCGATCAACACCGGCCGCCGGCCGACCCGGTCGGCCAGCCGACCCGCCGGCACCGCGAGCGCGAACATCCCCAGGATGTGGGCCATCCAGATGAGCGAGATGGTCCCGGTCGAGTGGCCGTGGAACGACAGCATTAGAGACGATGTCGCCATCAGCATCACCATGCTGGCCTGCGCGCAGGCGAGCGCGACCATGGCGGCCTGAGCCGGCCGGGAGGCGATGATGGCCGGCACCGAGGTCGTCTCCCGGGCCGCTGCGGATCCGGTGATGGGAGCATCCTCCGGCGATGCCTCCTCGACTTCGTCGGGGAAGTACTCGGCCAGCCGGCGGCCGATCTCGCGCGGGTCGGGGTTCAGCCAGGACAGCGCGACCGCCCCGGCCGCGAACACGGCGAAGACGAAGGCCCAGGGCAGCACCAGCGGGTTCGCGCCGAGGGCTCGCCCCAGGCGGTCGCCCAGCGCCACCAGCGACGGCCCAAGCAGGCCGCCTGCGAGCCCGCCGCTGACGACCAGGCCGACCGCCCCGGCCCGGCGGGAGGCCGGGTACATGTCGCCTGCCGCAGCGCGCGCCAGCATCCCGGTCCCCACCCCGGCGCTGAAAACGATCATGCCGGCGATGTAAGCCGCAAACCAGCGCAGCGAGACGCCGGCCGCGATCAGCAGCGCGCCGCCCAGCGCCACCACAAAACCCAGCATCAGGCCGGCTCGGCGGCCGCGGCGGTCCATGAACCGGCCGGCGGGGTAACCCACGCCCGCGTACGCCAGCGAGTAAATGGCCGAGGGCAGCCCGGCTAGCGCCGCTGTGCCGCTGAGGTGGTACACGATGAGGCTGCCCAGTTGCGCCGAGGTCGACAGTCCGGCGGACACGCACACCTGGGCCAGGAAGAGCAGCCAGGTGTTCCGGCGGATGGCGCCGGAGATGCCATCAACCCTCGCTGTCTGCATGGACGGGGCAGGAGGCGCTACAGGGCGCGATGGACGCCGAGCACCGATGCGGCGACCGCAGCCACCACCAGGACGAGGGCGACCGCAGCGGCGACGCCGGTGACCTCGGTGGGCCTCCGCTCCCAGCCGACCTCGCGGCCCAGCTGCCGGTAGACGCGCCGCAACTCGGCGACACTCGTCGTGCGGTAGTACGCGCCGCCGGTCGTCTCGGCCATCCCCCGCAGGGTCTCCTCGTCCAGGCGCACCCAGATGCTCCGTCCGCCGATGCTCAGGAAGGTCCCCTCAGGCGTGCCAATCCCGATCGTGTAGACCTTGACCTGGAGTTCGCGGGCGGTGCGGGCGGCCTCCAGCGGGAGCACCCCGCGGTTGCTCTGCCCGTCCGACATCAGGACCACCACGCCGGGCGGCAGGGGGCCCGCCGGCGGCGGTGGCGGCGCCCCCAGGAACGCCGGCCGCGCGCGGCCGGGCAGGTTGTAGACCGCCTCCAGAAGCCCGTCGCCAATCGCCGTGGCAAACTCGGTAGTGAGCAGGTCGATGGCGTCGAGCACCCTCGCCTTGTCCGCGGTCGGGGGGACCACGGTGGTCGCATAGCTGGAGAACGTGACCAGTCCTACGCGGAAGCCGCGGGGCAGTGCCTTGACGAACTCGCGCGCGGCGACCTTGGCGGCCTCGATGCGGTTGGGGGACATGTCCTCCGCCAGCATGCTGCGGCTGACATCCATCGAGAGGACGACGATCCCCTGGGTGGCGGGCACCGGCAGCGGCGCCACCGGTCGCGCCAGCCCCGCCACAATCGCGGCCAGGGCCAGCAGGTAGAGGGCCGCCGGCACCCACCGCCGCCACCGGCTTCGGTAGGATGCGGCCTGGACGAGCAGTTCCACGTTGGGGACCAGCACGGCGCGCCTCGGTCGGCGGGCCAGGAGGCGTCGGTAGACCAGCGCCACCAGCGGCACGACCGCCAGACCCCACAGCGCGACCGGCCACTCGAAGGTCATGGCAGGCGTCGAAACCACGTCATGGACATCGCCCCGCCGGCGGCCACGAAGACCCCGGCGACCGCCAGCAGCAGGAACGAGACTTCCGTACGCGTCCACTCCCAGCCGATGATCCGACCGAGCTGCCGGGAGATCTGGCGGAGGTCCTCATCGCTGGCCGACGCGAAGTGGCGGCCGCCGCTGAGCTGCGCGATTCGCTCCAGCCCGGCGGGATCGAAGGGGACCAGGACCAGTTGCCCGTCAATCCGCATCACGGTCCCGCCCGGGGTCCCCAGGCCCACCGTGAAGATTCGGACCTTGGCGTCGCGCGCCAGTTGGGCCGCCTCGTAGGGGTCCGGCCCGAAGTTGTTGACGCCGTCGGAGAAGAGAATGACCGACGCGGGCACCAGGTCCTCGGGACGGGGACGCGGCTCCAGCGGGTTCGGGGTCAGCGGAGGGCCGGTCTCGCGGCGCATCAGCCGGTCCAGCCGCTCGCGGAACGCGGCCTCGCGGCCGGGCAGCACGCGCACCGCCTCCAGGATGCCGCCGCCCACCGACGTCGCGGACTGGAGTTGAATGCGCTCCAGGGACTCCGCGAAGGCCGCGCGGTCGGTCGTGGGCGCGAGCAGCAGGGTCCCGTACTCGCTGAACGTGACCAGGCCGATCTTGGTCGACCGCGGGACGAGGCCGGCGAACGCCCGCGCGGCGGCCTTGGCCGCTTCCACCCGGCTCGGCGCCACGTCGGTGGCGATCATACTCTTGCTGGTGTCGATGGCCACGATGGCCGCCGCCTGGTTCACTGGTAGAGGCAGAGCCGCCACCGGACGCGCCATCGCCACCGCCAGCACGGCGACCGCGGCCAGGTAGCAGGCCAGCGGCAGCGTCCGCTGCCAGGCCGGCGGCCGGACGACGAGCTGCTCGAACAGCCGCGACTCCGCGAAGCGCTCGGCGATCCGCCGCTGGCGGCGCAGCGCGAGCTGGTAGGCGCCCGCCAGCAGGGGCACCAGCAGCAGCGCCAGCAGCATCAGCGGCCAGTGGAACTCCATACGCGCCTCCGCCGACGGAGCACAAACCGCACCAGGGGGTTGACCATGGACTCTGCGGTCGAGAGATCCAGGTGATCCACGCGCGCCCGGCGGAAGGCGTCGGTGACCCGCACGCGGCGCGCCTCAACGAGGGCGGCGAACGCGGACCGCACCCGCTGGTCGGAGGTGTCGATCCAGCAGTGCTCGCCGGTCTCAGGATCGCGCACCGGCACCACGCCCACATCGGGCAGGACCTCTTCCGCCGGATCGCGGACCCACACCGCGACGACGTCGTGGCGCCGTCCCAGTTCCCGCAGCGGGCGTTCCCATCCGGCCGGGGCGATGAAGTCGGAGATGACGAAGACGAGGTGCCGCCGCTTAAACAACCCAACGGCGGACTCCAGCGTGCCGGCCAGGTCGGTCCGGCCCGCGCTGGCCCCGTCCAGGCGCTGCAGCGTGTGCACGAGCCGCAGGGCGTGGCGCCGTCCCGTCCGCGGGGGCACCACCGGGACGCCCCGGCCCGGGAAGGCGATCGCTCCCACCTTGTCGCCGTGACGCGTGATGATGTAGGAGGCCACCCCGGCGAACTCGATGGCCAGTTCACGCTTCAGCCTCCGCCGCGTCCCAAATGCCATGGACGGCGAGAGGTCTACCAGCAGCCAGGCGGTCAGTTCGCGTTCTTCCAGGTACTGCCGGACGAAGAGCCGGTTCATGCGAGCGGTGACGTTCCAGTCGATGCGGCGGATCTCGTCTCCGGGCTGGTACTCGCGGACCTCGGCCAGGTCCAGGCTCGGACCGTAGAAGATGCCGCGGTAGTCGCCAAACAGGAAGCCGTCCAGGTGCCGCACCACGGTGAATTGCAGCCGTCGCAGCAGCTGCTCCGGGGTATCTTGGAACGCGGCGGTCGGCATGCGGTGCCTACATCCCTTCGCTCGCTCCATCGGCGGTCGCGGCGCGCAGGCGCTCCCGCTCCAGGGGATCGCCCAGCGCCAGACGTGGGATCGCCACGGCGCCGATGGTCTGCTCGATGATCGCATCGGCGGTGATCTCGTCGGCCAGGGCCTCGTAGGAGAGGACCATCCGGTGCCGCAGGACCTCGGGCGCGAGATCCCGGATGTCCTCGGGCATCACGTAGTCGCGGCCGCGCAGCAGCGCCAGGGCCCGCCCCCCCAGCACCATGTTGAGGGAGGCGCGGGGGCTGGCGCCGTACGCGACATACCGCCGGAGCCGCTCCAGCCCCACCTCCTGGGGCCGTCGCGTCGCCGTGGCCAGCGCCACGGCGTACTCGCGGATCTTCGGATCCACGTAGACCGCATCGGTCACCGCCTGGAGCTCCTTGAGCTCGGCCGCCGAGATCACGGGTCCCACTTCAGGCGGGTTGCTGCTCATGCGCTCGACGACCGTCACCTCTTCGTGGTAGCTGGGATACCCGATGACCACCTTGAACATGAACCGGTCCACCTGCGCCTCGGGCAGCGGATAGGTCCCCTCGCTCTCGATGGGGTTCTGGGTCGCCATGACCAGGAACGGCTCGGGCAGGTGGAAGGTTTGCTTGCCGATGGTGACCTGCCGCTCCTGCATCGCCTCCAGGAGCGCCGACTGCACCTTGGCCGGCGCCCGGTTGATCTCGTCGGCCAGAACGAAGTTGGCGAAGAGCGGGCCGAGTTCGGTCTCAAAGGTGTTGGTGCGCTGGTTGAAGATCCGCGTGCCGACCAGATCGGCAGGGACCAGGTCCGGCGTGAACTGGATGCGCTTGAAGTCGCAGTCGATGGCCCGGGCCGTGCTCTTGATGGCCAGGGTCTTGGCCAGGCCGGGGACGCCCTCGATGAGGACGTGGCCGCGCGCCAGCAGCGCCACCAGCAGCCGTTCGAGCATCAGGTCCTGGCCGACAATCACCCGCTTGACTTCATAGAGGACCTTCCGCATCGTCGACGACGCCTGCTGGAAGGTCTCGAGGGAAATGGTCACCACCACATCCTCCCCACTATGCCATTGGCACCACGGTAGCACCGACGTCCAATGACGGTCAAGGAACCCCAGGCCCGATTCATGCTCGTGGTGCAGAAGACCTTCTGCCGTCTTGCAAGGGTCGGGCGTGTGCACGCAGAATACGTGAACGTCGTGAGGCGTCGCGGCCTGTTGCTCGCCTTCCTCTTGCTGTCATCAAGGCTCGCCGTCGCAGCCCGGGCCGCGCCCGACCCCATGCTCATTGTGCCCGGGCAGTCCCTCGGTCCAGTCCGCCTGGGCACGCCGGTCCTGACCCTCCAGCAGATGCCGGACTGGGGACCGCCCGACCGCGCGCACGTGTCCGGGACCATCTCCTACCTGACCTACGCGCGCCACCGCGTCACCGTGGCCACGCGGGACGGGCAGATCGTCATGGTTCTGACCAGCAGCGACCGGTTCCGCACCGAGCGCGGCCTCGCGGTGGGCCAGGCGGCGACCGCCGCGACCACGGCCTACGGCACCCCGGCACCCGGCGGCGACAGCGGGCATCTCTGGTTCGACGCCATTGGGCTTGTGGTGGTCACGGGCGCCGGCACAATCATCCGGATCGGCGTCTATGATCCCAGGACCTTCGTGCGCGCGATCCTCTCCGACGAGGTGCCGGCCCGGGACGTCCTGCTGACGGCACGGGCACCCGCCTACGCAACGGCGCCCGCCGGCGACGGACAGCCTCCGGCCCGGGCGGCGATCATCGCCGTGACCCTGAGGAACATGGGTCGCGGCGCCAAGGTCCTCAACCCCAACTTCTTCACCCTGATCGACCGCGAGGGGAAGGCCTACCGGTACGACCGCTCGACCCTGGCGCGCCGCGACGCCTGCCGGTCGACCGTGACGGTGAGACCCGGCGAGAGCGGCTCGTGCAAGCTGGTCTTCGTCCTCCCGACCGGCCGGAGCCCTCGCTCAATCGCGTTCAATGATGGTGGCAGCGCGGACGAGTTCTACTTCTGAAGACATGGGCTCAGAACCTGCCTAAACCGACGCCCACCGGAGCCGTTCCCAAGCCCACCGGTCCGGGTCCGGCGGCCAGAGATTGAATGCGTGATGCGATAGTGTTGCACCAACTCCCGGATTCCGCCGTGTGCTGCATTCGCGGAAGTGTCTCACCCTTGAAAACCGCGTCTTCGTCATAACTTCCGCGAGCCGGACCTGGGCCATGTGAGGCTGCGTCCACATCCTGCGGGTCCGGCGGTCATATCTGTTTCAACGGAGTCAAGCCGTCCCACCAGCGATCGGAGGCATCGGGGAGGGATCCCGTATGCAGGTGCGCCGAAGGTGGCTCGTCATCGCGGTTCTTCTGGTAATGACCTTCCCTGCATGGCAGGAGGAACACGCCCTGGCTCAAGCACAGGCGTTTGTCGCCACCGGCCAGGCCAGGATCATCGGGGGGAACATTAACCTCGCTCAGCAGCGGGCCCTGGAAGCCGCATTGCGGTTCGCGCTGGAGGCGGCGCTCAATACGCTGGTCGAGCCCGCCGTCAAGGTCGAATATGCCGCCGAAGTCAACAAGATTCTGGCGCGTCCGCGAAACTACATTACCGGCTACACGGTGTTGCTCCGAGGGCCATCCAGGGGAAACTTCGTCATTCGTGTGCAGGCAGCGGTCCGCATGGATGCACTTACCAACGCGCTTGTGACCGCGCAGGTCCCGCTTCGCACCGATGTGGCCAGGGTCACGCAGCCCGCCGCCCCGTCCCCGACCCAGGCGACTCCTGCGGCCACGCCGACGCCCAGACCGCTGGTTCTCATGGTCGTGATCCCTGAGACGCACCTGGGGAAACCGGGGGTCCCAACTCTCCCTGTGGGCACGGGCCAGCCGACCAACGAGGATAGCCTTCAATCTTCGCGAGGCTCAAGAACCCTACCGGTTCGTGAGCAGGAGAATGGAATTTGTGGTAGATGAGCCCTGGGTGCAGTTCATCTTCACCGTGATTCCGACCCTGTCGGATTCGAAGGCGAATCTCCAATTGGTTATCGGATATACCACCGCGACCATATGGCTGGCCCAGGTCTCACTGCGGGAGTTCAGCCTCGCCGCGATTCCAGCTCCCACGCCGTCCTCCGAATGGTCTCCCGTTCCGCTGCCCGCGGCTGCCCTGCCCGATCCGACCGCGCTGCCCATCCGTCGGGAGTTCCCTGATCCTCTAACGACCCTGGACGGCCGCCGCGTGGTCGCAAGAGAAGAGTGGGGGCAAAGGCGTCAGGAACTGAAGACGCTCTTCCAGCACTACATGTACGGGTACATGCCGCCTCCCCCGTCCAACGTGCGGGGCACGGTGACCTCGGTAGACCCCTCCTTTCTTGATGGAAAAGCGACCAAGAAGGAACTCGCAATCTCCTTCGGCCCGCCCGGCACACCCCGCATAAACGTCCTCCTCATTATTCCGAACGACCGCGGAGGTCCGGCGCCTGTATTTCTCCGTCTAAACCTCAGGGGCAACGACTCATCATATACGCGCTCCTGGGAGTTTCCTGTCGAGCACATCGTCGCCCACGGATACGCCGTTGCCACCGCCAACTACCAGGAGGTATTCCCCGATGTCGGGGACTTCACGGGCGGCATCTTTCCATTTTTCCGGCGCCCCGGCCAAACCGACCGAGCCCCCCACGACTGGGGCGCCATTGCCATGTGGGCTTGGGGGCTTCAGCGAATTGTGGACTACCTCATTGCGGACGGTGCGGTCGATACCACGCGCATTGCCGTCACCGGTCACTCCCGACTCGGCAAAGCTGCGCTCCTGGCGGCCGCTTTCGATGAGCGCATCGCGCTCGTCATTCCCCATCAGGCAGGCACCGGCGGCTCTGCACCGAGTCGGAGCAAGAATCCCCAGGGTGAATCGGTCAGAGCGATCGTCGACCGCTTTCCCTATTGGTTCAACAGGACGTTCCGGGCCTTTCGAGACGACGTGGAACGGCTACCGTTCGACCAGCACAGTCTGGGGCCCCGGTCGCACCTCGACCGGTAATGTTCACCAATGGCGCAGATGACCACTGGTCGGATCCACCCGGTCAGTTCAACGTGCTCCGGGCGGCACACCCTGTTTACCGAATGCTTGGCACGGATGGTCTTGCGGCCGACGAGTTGCCGCCCATCGGCAAACTTGTCGAGAGCAGCCTCGGATACTACCTCCAGCACGGCGGGCACGTCATCGACCGGTCGTATTGGCGAATCTTCATCGAGTTCGCGGACAAACATCTCAAACGACGCCGGTGAGTGTGATGCCGTCAAGAACGGGAGATACTGTCGAGCTCAACGTAGTCTGCCCTGCCAGCAAGTGTTGTACACGCCCCGGGGTGCCAGCACGGTCGCGAGACAAGGTCTTGGAGATAGCCGACACAGAGGCAGGCTGAAGGAGGGAGGGTAGATGCAAGGTGATCGTCGGCTGCGGCTTCTTGCTCCGCTTGTCCTTGTACTGATTGGTTTCCTCGTGTGGCCTATCCCAAGGGGCACGGCTCAGGAGAACGACTATCGTGTCGTCCCCGGGCAGCGGATCGGGAGGTTCGAGCTAGGCTTACCCCTGGATGCTTATGGTCTAGGACGACCGAGCTGGCAGGGTACCGTGACGACGGCGCGCGGGGTTCCGTTCCGCGACTTCCACATCTTCGTCGCCCAGGGGCTGCGGATCGACACCTGCAAGAGCACCGGACTTTCTATTGGCATCTTTGCGTACCGCCGGTTGGACCGGCCTGAGGCTGAAGTGGAGGCCGCGAAGTACAGGACCGCCGAGGGGCTCCGTGTCAGCTTGGAAGAGGCGGAAGTCCTCAGAATCCTGGGACGCCCCGAGGCCACCTCGGAATGGACCGAGCGCCAAGGCACCATCGACATTCCCCTGGTCCAGTACTCGTATTCCGGGCTCATGGTACGCATCAGCCAAATCGACCGAAGAGTCCTGGCCATTGGCGTGGAGAGGCCCGGCGCCTACAGCGCGTGCGAGGGGGACATCGTGGTACTGCAGGCGCTGCGGGATGCGGCGCAGCGGCCCATCCCAGCGATCACGCGTCCCGTGGCCCTGACGTCGTGCGAGATCGGGGAACTGCGTCGACGCCTGATCAACGAGGCGGACGCGCGAGGGCTGTATTGGCCCAGTTTGAGGCTTGCAGAGGAGGCATTGGACGAGCTGCCCGGCCCCCTGCCGCGGATCCAGCTGGAGGGACTCCTACCAACCAACCCCCGGGCCCAGCTCAGCACCCAGTTCTACCGGGACGTGCGGAGAATCGAAGCCCTGGGCTATGCATACGCTGCGACCGGAGACAACCGTTTCGCTGAGCGTGCGGGAGTCTACGTGGAGGCATGGGCAAGCACCAACCAGCCCGATGGAAATCCCATAAACGAAACGCAGATCTCCCGACTGGTTCTGGGGCTCAGCCTCGTCTCCGAGGCGATCCCGCCCTCGCTGCGCACCCAGGTTGAGCGCTGGCTCAACCGCATGGCATCTCTCCAGATCGAGAGGCGCCCCCAGTGGGAAATCGATCGGCCCAACAACTGGTACAGTCACCGACTGAAGATCGTCGGGCTGATTGGCTACGCGCTTGATGATTCCAGATTCATTCGGTACGCGGAGGACGGCTACCGGGCACAGATTGCTCAGAACCTCCGGCCCGACGGCAGCAGTCTGGACCTTCACCAGCGGGACGCCCTGCACTACCACGTGTACAATCTCGAACCGCGGTCGAGCTCGCCATCGCCGCCGACAAGTGGGGCACCAACCTCTACGGCCACCAGGCCCCTACCGGGGCGTCACTCGAGCGCAGCATTGCGTTCCTCCTCCCCTACGTCCGCGGGGAGAAGACCCACATCGAGTTCGCCCGGACCTCCGTGCCCTTCGACCGCGAGCGCGCCGCAGCCGGCGTCCCCGGGTTCTCCGGGACGTGGGACCCGCTCCGCGGCGCCCGGCTGCTGGAGATGGCCGGGTATTTCAACCCGACCTTTGCCAACGAGCCCATCCGCGGACAGGTGCGACGCACGTTTCAGACGGTCCTGAACGGGCTACGCGCAACCTGCGGAAGGAGATGAGCGACAGAGCGTTTCCGGAGCAGCCAGTTTCCCAGGCCTTCGGGCTCAGGCGTTAAGTAAACGGCTTGAGGAGGTGATAACCGTGCGGCGACTGCTCCTGCTGATCGGTGGAGCGCTCCTGCTCATGATGGTCGTCCAGCCCGCTTCTGCTCAGCCAAGGGACACCGTTATCGTCGGGCTCATCGGCGAGCCCGACCATATCGTGCCCGGCTTCTCTCGCCTCGCCGTGACGGGGTACGTGACGTCGACACTCTTCGTTGGGCTCGTCGATTTGAACGCGGACTGGCAACTCTTCCCCCGCATCGCCCAGGAGGTGCCGACGCTGGAGAACGGCCAGTGGCGGTTGCTACCCAACGACGAGATGGAGGTGACCTACCGGCTCCGCCCGGGCTTCAAGTGGCACGACGGGACGCCCGTCACAGCGGGCGACGTCGTCTTTGCCTGGGAGGCGATGCGGGAGCGCCGCACGGGCGCCGCCCAGCCCGACCCCGGCATCAGCGCTATGACCGCCCCCGATGCCAGCACCGTCGTCGTCCGCTGGAGCGCACGCCGGCTTACCGCCAACCTGGGGCATCCACTTCTCCCCCGGCATCTTCTGGAGGCTCAGTTCCGGGAGAACCCGGCCGGAATTCGTACCGGGACCTTCGCTGCCCGCCCCGTGGGCAATGGCCCGTATCGCTTTGTTGAGTGGGTGAGGGGTCGCCACATCCGCCTCCAGGCCGTCGAAGACTATGCAGAGGGCCGGCCGAAGATCCCGACACTGGTATTCCGCTTCTTCGCCTCCGATGCGGCCGTCGGGAACGAAGAACTGCATGTGAATGCCGCGGTCTACCGGCCGTCCTCCGACTTCGAAACGATCACGCCGCCCAGCCTGGTCTTTGAGCATATCGCCGTCAATCTCGACAATCCGTGGCTGCGCGATCGCCGGGTGAGACAGGCGCTCCTCTATGCCCTCGATCGGGACCTCATCCGCGCACGGGCTGGGTGGGGTCCCCTGACCGAAGTCGCGCACACCTGGTTGCCGCCCAGGCACCCCGGGCACAACGCCGACGTGCGCCGGTACGGCCGGGATGTGGACCTGGCCCGGCGCCTGCTCACTGAAGCTGGGTGGACGCCAGGTCCAGACGGGATCGTCAGGAACGCGGCCGGCGAGCGGCTCGAACTGGTGATCATGACTACTCCGGGCAATACACTGCGCGAGCGCACCCAGGATCTGTTGATCGAACAGTGGCGGGCAGTCGGGATCGCTGCAAGAAAGGAGAATCCACCGAATTTCTTTGAGAGGCTCGTGCGCCCGCGGTTCCCGCACCTCGCGATGTTTGCCTGGGTGATGACCCCCATGACAGACGGCTATGAGCTCTGGCATTCCTCCCGCATCCCCTCAGAGGCCAACCGATTCCAGGGAAGCAACTACGCGGGGTGGAGCCACGCCGAGAACGACCGGCTGCTTGACCAGATCGCTCAGGAAATTCGCGAGTCTCAGCGGATTCAGTTTCAACGACGCCAGCAGGAACTCTGGGTTGAGGAGGTCCCGTCGCTGCCGTTGTGGTTTCGCAGCATCCCGGTCCTTGTGCACCGCAACCTGACCGGGGTCAGGCCGGCCGGAGTCGGCGGTGCTTTCATGTGGAATGTCTATGAGTGGGCCTGGCGGCCATAGGGCGTTAGGCAGGAGATACCGCATAAGATCATCTCTTGCCATCCTGGCAGTCTGTGGGATGCTGATCATCTCCTCGGGGGTGGCTGTCCAGGCACAGGCCAGCGAAATTGCTGCCACCGTGCGGGACAGTGCGGGCCGCCCGGTGCCCGGTGCTGAGGTCGTCGCGGTCAGCGGCGACTGGCACGCTGCAGCGACCGATGGGAACGGGCAGGTCCGCCTGCAGGTCACTCCAGGCTCGTGGGAGGTCATGGTCCTGCACGGCGAGCTCGCCGTCATCCCGACAGCGCAGACAGTCACCGTCCGGGCAGGAGAAAGCAAAGGGATCGCGTTCCGTGCGCTGCCCCGATCCGCTCACATCAAGGGGAGCGTGCGGTTTCGCTCGGATCCGCCTACAGCGCTCGCGGCCCTGCACGCCGCGGCGTATTCCACTAGTCCCGCTCAAGCCCTACCGGTCTCCGTGGCCGCGCTGGCGGAAGATCGATCGTTCTCCCTTGCTGTCCCTCCCGGACGCTGGCGCCTGGGGCTCCTCGAGATTCCCCAGGGGATCGCCGCGCGCGACGTGGCGGTGGAGTCCGGACAGGAGGCGCAGGTCGATCTGGAGGTGGACTTCCGGGAATTGGCCGGCGTTACGGGGTTGATCTTCGAAGCCGGTCTGATCACCGAGCGGCTTGGCCCGCCCTTCTCGCTGACCACAGTGGGGCTCTATGCCATTGAGAGCGACCGTGCGCATCGCATTCTGGCCACCACGCAGGCCAGGGCCGATCAAACCTTTGGCATCTTCGCGCCGGTTCCCGCGGGCACGCCACTCGGGGCCTTTGCCTGGCGTCCCGGCGGCACGGCCGTGCCGGCCGCTGTCCGCAGCTTCGCCATGCCCGGCACGGCGTCGTTCGCTGATTTCCGGTTCGTGGTGAACTCAGGAACGCTTGTTGGTACGGTTGTAGACTCCGCGGGAAGACTCGTGGCCGATGCCTGGGTTGCGGCCGTCTCTGGGGTCCGCCATGAGGAGTGGATGATCTGGGGAAGGCCGGTGCATGCCCCGGGCGGAGCATTCAGGATGCGGGTCCCGCTGGGACCTGTGCTCGTGCGGGCCTGGCGGGAGACCCGCCACATGGGCACGCCCGTGCGAGTCTCGGTCGGCACCGCCGAGCCCGTGACGGTAGGATTGGAAGCACCATAGGGGACCTTCTCCGAGAAATGAACAAGTGGGAAGGGCTTTGTATGAGAGCAACGACACCTGTCGCGATTGCCATTCTGGTGTCATCTCTGATGCTCGTGCACCGATCGGTTTAGACCAGACTGGAAGGAGGCCCAACATCTCGTGCGGCCAGAAACGAACGGCACAATGACCTCCCGAATTCGAGTGTGTGCGGTTTTCCTGGGTTTCCTTGTCTGGGTGCTCCTCGTCTGGCCTGGCAGCACACACGTCCTCTCGCAGCCGGCTGGCCAAGGAGTTCCCCGACCCTCTGGTTATGTTCGATGGGCGCAGAGTGACGACGAAGGAACAGTGGGAGCGCGAAAGACGCCCGGAACTTCAGACCCTCTTCCAACACTACATGTACGGCTACACGCCCCCGCCGCCCGCGAACGTTCAAGGCGTCGTGGAAAGAACCGATCCCCAGTTCCTTTCTGGCAAGGCCACCAGAAAGGAGATCCGAATCACCTTCGGTCCTCCGGGAACCCCTCCCATCAACCTCCTCCTGGTCGTGCCCAACCAGCGAGTCGGCCTCGCGCCCGTGTTCCTGGGCCTCAACTTCAGGGGGAATGATAGCCCATACACACGCTTCAATGAGTTTCCCTTTGAACTGAGCATCGATCGCGGCTTCGCGTTCGCAACCGCTGCCTATGGCGATATCTTTCCTGACAGGCCCGACTTTGCCGGCGGCATCTTCCCCTTCTTCCGCCGTCCGGGGCAGACAGACCGTGAGTCGCACGACTGGGGGGCCATCGCGATGTGGGCATGGGGGCTGCAGCGCGCCGTTGACTACCTGGTCACCGATGGAGACATCGATTCCGCCCGCATCGCCGTGACAGGCCATTCTCGTTTGGGAAAGACCGCCCTTCTCGCCGCTGCCTTCGACGAACGGATCGCCCTTGTGATTCCGCATCAAGCGGGGACCGGTGGTAGCTCCCCGAGCCGGAAGAAGAACCCCAAGGCCGAGACCGTGAAGCAGATAAATGACCGCTTTCCGCACTGGTCAATAGGTCTTCGCCAGATTCAACGACGCGGTGGATCGCATCCCATTTGATCAGAACAGTCTGGTCGCTCTCATCGCGCCCCGTCCGGTCCTCTTCACAAGCGGCGTCGAGGACCAGTGGGCGGACCCACCCGGGCAATTGAGGTTCTCCGCGCGGCCGACCTCGTCTACAGGCTACTCGGAGCGCGAGGCCTCGATACCACAGAGATGCCCCCTCTGGGCAGGCTTGTCGACAGCACGCTTGGCTACTACATCCGGGAAAGTGGTCATTGGGTCGGTTGGGAGTATTGGAGGGTCTTTCTTGATTTCGTAGATAGGCACCTGATGCGCAGGCGTTGAGGGTGAGGTCCGATGCGATCCTCCGCCATTGTCAGTGTTTGTGAGGCCGACGTGGGGGCGTCGGTGGTGGGAGCGTTCCGAGGTGCACGGCCGTGAATAGCCGGGCGCTGGGGATATGCGTTGGCGCATTGCTGGTCGCCGTCTCGCCGCTCTTGGCCCAGCCTCAGGACTATGAGATCCACGGCGGGTCTCAAGTTGGAAGGTTCCGCGTCGGCGTACCTGCCAGCCAAGCGATGCAGATCCTGAGCAGGGAGGGGGTCTCCGACTTGTGGAGGGCCACGTGGGGGCAGGGGAAAGCGATCTACTGGCCTCGGAGCGGCATCAACGTGAAGGTCTGAGGGTTTGGCGACGTTGTGGTAGAGGTCAACGTGTACGTGCCCCCGCTGCCCGCCGAGGGACTCGGGGACCTGATGGTCGAGATCGGCCGGTATCAGATCAGCCGACAGATCGGCATCCGGACCCCCGCTGCGGTGTTGCCCGAATACTTCGGTGAGCCCGATGAGCAGCTAGTGGTTCCGACCCAACTGGGTGCAACGCGCGTGGTGATGTACTGGTATTCGCAGGGACTTCATATGGAAACGGAGTTCGGTGAGGTCGTGGAGATTGGGGCCGTGGTGATTCCGCCGCGATGCCCGTAGGCCTCCGCTTCATCGGAACTACTTGGGGGAGAGTGGGGTGTGATGGGTGGACAGGGAAGGACTGGCGCAGGATGGGCAGCGCTGACGCTTCTCTCGCTGGTGATCACAACGGGCGGTGTCGCGCCGGCGCAGCCTGCCGCGACGGAAGAGATCCTGGGCGTCCGAGTAAGCTCGCGGATTGGGGAGGTCACGGTGCCCGCCAGCGGAGCCGTGAGAACGGTGACCTTGGCGAGGCACGCAGGGCAGGAGGTCGTCGTTGTCGTCCGGGGACAGTTTGTCTACAGCCAGCGCCCCGGATTTCCCCTTGGGCGGCAGGATGCCAAGTACCGGTGGGGGAGCCGGCATCCCGACAAGGTCTGCCTCCCCTGCTCCGACCCCAGTCGCGAGGACGTCTCCTTCGTCATCGATGGCGGGTACCGAGAACCAACAAGAGAGGACTTCGAGTCGCACACGTACGTCTATGTCCACCGAGTGCACGAAAGTGGCCTCATTCGGTTCCAAATCCGCGACGACAACTACGCCGACAACATGGGAGAACTCCAGGTCACGATCTATGAGAAGGGATAGCCAGGGACACTATGGCGATGGTTCTATCCCGCAAGGGCGGTGGATTCGCCGCTGCCTGGTGTGGGTGATCTCGGCGGTAGTGGGTATCCTGGCAGCCGCGACGACCACGCTGGGGCACGGCGATCTCCAGTGGACGACGCTGACCTCCTACGGGATTGAGCGCATCGCCACCGCTTCCGCCACCTTCGAATACGCCTCATTCCTGCCACAACGCCTGAGGACCGCTCGCCTTGTCCAGCGGGCTGGCGATCACCTGCGTTTCGATCTTGATGGGGATGGGATCTGCGAAGGCGCGGCCGACTCGGTGGGGCCGGACGCCGGGCGGTGGTATGCGGTGCTCCGGCGGGCAAGCCGGGAAGAGAATCTTCCAGAGATCGGCCCAGCCCAAGTAGACACTCTCTACATGGACTGGCGGGGTCTGGGCAGGCCATCGCTCGTGCTTGTCGGGCACACACCGCTCGCCAGGGTGAAGACGGTCTACTTTCTGGTCTCCGTCGATCTTGACGACAACGGGATTTACGATCTGGAGGTCGACTTCCGGGCGCCCAGAACTCTCTTCTGGGTGGTTTCCTATCAGTATCGCGATGCTGCGGTTCGCGCAGATCTCGCTCCTCTGGTGCACCGGTGGCGGAGCCGGCTCGTCCACGACATGGTCCTGGGCTTCTACGAGGCGGAATATTTCTTTCACCACGGTCCGGAGTTTGCGACCCTGCCCGTTATTCAGCCGTGCCAATGACCAGCGGCTCTGACGAAAGGCACGATGAACGCGCTTGTGCACCGGCGTAATGCGACGCCCACCATGCAGCGCGAGGCCGCCGAGATCGTGTCCCGCCGCCTGTTCGCTTCTAACGGGTTTCTAACGGAATCCGGGCCGGCCAGAAGGACCCCTGGAGGGGGGATGTACGGAAACCCTTGATAGATGCGGGGTTGCTGGCGCGCCCGGAGGGACTTGAACCCCCGACCTACGGCTCCAACGTTCCTTCCCGTGATCTTCTGGTATGTTCGCGAACGTCCAGAGACCGCTACTGAGGCGGTGTGTCGCGCATTCCACGTCC
>JAVKID010000050.1:22477-23484 GCA_031459655.1 Candidatus Fervidifonticultor octavus
CGTCCGCCGAAGACCGCCTGCCCTCTCTATTGGTTCCAGGTCGGCTACACCGACCGGACCGTAAGAGGCCCCCGCTTCGCGGTGCTGCCAGTGTGGTGCTCGGATCCCACGCTCAGCGTTCCGCCAGCAGCGCCCGCGCGTTCGCCGCCAGGGCCGCGGCGAGGACACCCCATGGATACGAGAACCGGATGCTCCCGCGCCGGTCGAGGAGGTAGATCGCGCAGGCAGGCCCCACCCAGCAACGTCAGGCCCACGAGCGCGCAGCCCCGAATCCCGCGCACCTTAGGGGACCACGCGGAGCGTTGCCTGCATCCCGGCCTCCCGGTGCCCGGGGATGCTGCAGTACACCACGTAAGTTCCCGGCGTGAGCCGGGCCTTCACCTGAACGGTCTTGCCAGGCGGGAATGGTCGGGCTTCTGCGACCACCTTCTTGGCTGCGCTCTCGATGACGAAGTCGTGCTCAACCGCGCCGGTGTTCCGAACCGTGAAGGTCACCTCGCCAGCCTTCGCGACGAGGTCCTTGGGCTCGTAGAGGAACTCACGCGCGATGACCGCGACCGACAGCGAGGGCGGAGCGGGCGGCGGTGCCGAGGCCGCCGGGGGCATAGACGCCGTGCTCAGCCCCACCACCACCAGCATCGCTCCCGTCAGGCGTACGATCTTCATACACAAGCCCTCCCGCATGGCCGGAGCCTCAGTGCGCCGGCCTTGGCTTGATGACCAGGACCCCGTTGCCACCCCACGCGTCCGGCCCCAAGTGGACGTCCCCCGCCTTCCGGGGCGGAGAGGTGGACAGGTCGACCACCGTGAGTACCGGGGCGTACTTGTTGGTCACGTAGGCCAGGAACCCGCCACCCTGCTTGAACCCGTAGGCCACGCCGTGGGCGCCCTTGTAGGCGGCGACCTCGCTGACGACCCGGATTCCGGCGGGGTCGTCATAGTTGACCGCGATCACGCTGGCGTTGGCGGTCCCGGTGTTGGCCACGACGACGTAGCGGCCGTCCGGA
>JAVKID010000051.1:0-6534 GCA_031459655.1 Candidatus Fervidifonticultor octavus
GAGTTCGCAGCCGGGGAGCGCGTCCCCCTGCAGTTCGAGCAGCTCCCCTTCGACCATCCCCTCTACATCATGTTCTCGTCGGGCACCACCGGGAAGCCCAAGTGCATGGTCCAGGGGGCCGGCGGGGTGCTGATCAACCACCTGAAGGAACTCCTGCTGCACACCGATCTGGGACCCGACGACCGGATCCTCTACATCACCACGTGCAGCTGGATGATGTGGAACTGGGTCGTCAGCGCTCTGGCCGTGGGCGCCACGGTCGTGCTCTACGACGGCCACCCCTTCTACCCGGATGCCGGGGCGATGTGGCGCCTGGTCCAGGACGAAGGCCTCACCGTCTTCGGGACGAGCGCCACCTACCTCAACGCCCTCCGCAAGCAGGGGGTCAGGCCGGGGCGGACCTACGATCTCTCCTCGCTGCGCGAGATCTCCCAGACCGGGTCGCCGCTGGCGGCTGAAGGGTTCGAGTACGTCTATCGGGAGATCAAGGACGACCTGCACCTGAACTCGATCTCCGGGGGCACCGACATCAACGGCTGCTTCGCGGCGGGGAACCCCATCAGCCCGGTGTACGCCGGCGAACTGCAGGGGCCGGCCCTGGCCATGAAGGTCCGGGTGTACGACGAGGCCGGCTCCCCGGTGAGCGACCGGCAGGGCGAACTCGTCTGTGAGGCGCCGGCCCCCTCGATGCCGCTGTACTTCTGGGACGACCCGGATGGCGAGAAGTACCGGCAGGCCTACTTCACCTTCTATCCCCACCGGAGGGTGTGGCGCCACGGCGACTACGTGACCCTGCACAGCGACACCGGCGGGATGACGTTCCACGGCCGGTCCGACGCCACCCTCAAGCCGGCCGGCGTCCGGATCGGGACCGCCGAGATCTACCGCATCGTCGAAGGGATCGACGGCGTGGCCGACAGCCTGGCCATCGGTCAGTCCTGGCAGGGCGACGAGCGCATCGTCCTCTTCGTGAAACTCGCCGGCGGCGCGGCCTTGACGGAGGAGGTGGCGCAGCGGATCAGGGCCGCGCTCCGGGAGCAGGCCTCTCCCCGGCACGTGCCGGCGCTGATCGTGGAGGTGCCGGACATCCCCTACACCTACAACATGAAGAAGGTCGAGAGCGCGGTGACCAACCTCGTCAACGGCCGGCCGGTGACCAACCGGGACGCGCTGGTCAACCCGGAGTCGCTGGAGCACTTCGAGAGGCTCCTCCCCAGACTCCGGGCATAAGGGGCCGGCCCCCACGGAGGATATCCTCAAGACGCATCGAAACGCAGCCGTACTCCCGTTCTACCCGTCGCTCAGCGCCAGAGAGACAGCGGTCGAGGAGGTGAGAGGGTTGAAGGTCACCATCACGACCAACGGGGTCACCGCCTCCCACGACGTGGAACCCAGGCTCCTCTTGGTGCACTACCTCCGGGACGTCCTGGGCCTGACGGGGACCCACATCGGCTGCGACACCGCCAGCTGCGGCGCGTGCACGGTGCACCTCAATGGCCTGGCGGTCAAGTCGTGCAACGTGCTGGCGGTCCAGGCCGACGGCGGCACGGTCCTCACGGTGGAAGGCTTGGCCAGGGACGGCCAGCTGCACCCCATCCAGGAGGCCTTCTGGGAGGAGCACGGGCTGCAGTGCGGGTTCTGCACGCCCGGGATGATCATGACCGCGCTCCAGATCCTCCAGCGGCACCCCGATCCCAGCGAGGAGCAGATCCGCCACGGCCTGGAGGGGAACCTCTGCCGCTGCACCGGCTACCAGCACATCGTCAACGCCGTCCGGGCCGCGGCGCGGAAGATGGCCGCCCAGGCCGGGGGGAGGTGAGACGCCGTGGCCGCAATGACCATGTTCGGTGCCAGCATCAAGCGCCGCGAAGACCCGCGCCTGATCACCGGCGAGGCGACCTTCCTCGAGGACATCCGGCTCCCCGGCATGCTGCACGCGGCGATCCTGCGCAGCGCCCACGCCCACGCCCGCATCAAGGCCATCCGCACGTCCAGGGCCGCCAGAGCGCAGGGGGTCGTCGGCGTCTTCACCGGCAGAGACTTCGCCGACCTGAACCCCCTCCCGTGCGCCTGGCAGGCCGGCGGGGTCAAGAACAACGTGAACACCCCGCGGGTCCTGGAGATCGACCGGGTCACGTTCACCGGAGCGGGGATCGCGGTGGTGGTCGCAGAGGATCCCTACGCCGCCGAGGACGCGCTGGCCCTCATCGAGGTTGACTACGAGCCCCTCCCGGTCGTCGTGGACCCCGAAGAGGCCATCAGGCCCGGCGCGCCGCAGCTCCACGAGAACGCGCCCAACAACATCTGCATGGATTGGTCGTGCGGCGATCGGGAGGCGACCGAGCAGGCGCTGCGCGCGGCCGACGTGGTGATCCGGCAGCGCCTGATCAACCAGCGGCTGATCCCGACGCCGATCGAGGCGCGCGGCGCCGTCGCCCAGTACTTCCCCGCGACCGGCGAGTACACCGTCTGGATGACGTCGCAGTGCCCGCACATCATGCGCCTGCTGATGTCGGCGTTCGTATTTGGCATCCCGGAGACGAAGATGCGCGTCATCTCGCCTCAGATCGGCGGCGCCTTCGGGTCGAAGATCTACCTGTACCCGGAGTACTGCCTGGTGGCCGCCCTGGCCAAGAAGGTCGGCCGGCCGGTGAAGTGGCTGGAGACGCGCAAGGAGAACTACGTCGCCACCACCCACGGCCGCGACCACATCACCGACCTCGAGGTCGGCGCCCGGGCCGACGGCACGGTCGTCGCCCTGAAGGTGAAGACCCTCGCCAACCTCGGCGGGATCCTTTCCACGATCGCCCCGGGTATCCCGACCACCCTCTACGGCCGGATGCTGTCCGGGGCCTACCGCATCCCGCACATCTCCTGCAACGTCGTGGGCGTCTACACCAACACGGGGATGGTGGACGCGTATCGGGGCGCCGGGCGGCCGGAGGCGACCTATGTGGTCGAGCGAGCCATGGACCTGGTGGCCCACAAGACCGGCCTCGACCCGGCCGAGGTGCGGCGCCGGAACTTCATCCCACCCGAGGCGTTCCCCTACGATCCGGTCGGCATCCTGGCCGGGCTGAAATACGACAGCGGCGACTACGACAAGACGCTGCGCCGGGCGCTGCAGATGGCCGGCTACGAGGCGTTCCGCCGGGAGCAGGCGCAGGCGCGCCAGCAGGGTCGGTACCTGGGCCTCGGCCTGTCCACCTATGTCGAGATCTGCGGGGTCGCGCCGTCGGCATGGATCGGTCTGCCGGGCCAGGGCTGGGGCGCGGGGTTGTGGGAGAGCGCCAACGTGCGGGTGCACCTGACCGGGAAGGTCGTGGTGACCACCGGGTCGCAGTCCCACGGCCAGGGACACGAGACGACGCTGGCGCAGCTGGTGGCCGACGAGCTGGGCGTGCCCGTCGACGACGTGATCGTCCAGCACAGCGACACCCTGGGCACACCGTTCGGCTACGGGACCTACGGGAGCCGCAGTGCAGCGGTCGGCGGGGTCGCCGTGCACATGAGCCTTCAGAAGATCAAGGACAAGGCCCGGCGGCTGGCGGCGCACCTCCTGGAGGCCGCGGTGGACGATGTCGTCTTCGAGGGCGGGCGGGCCTATGTCCGGGGCGCCCCGGACCGGGCCAAGACCATCCAGGAGCTGGCCCTGGCGGCTTCGGTGGGCTACAACCTGCCCGCGGTGATGGAACCCTTCTTCGACGAGACCAGCTACTACGATCCGCCCAACTGTACGTTCCCGTTTGGCGCGCATGTCTGCATCGTGGAGGTGGACCCCGACACCGGCCGGGTGAAGATCCTGCGGTACATCGCGGTGGACGACGTCGGCCGGGTCATCAACCCGCTCATTGTCGACGGTCAGGTGCAGGGCGGCATCGCCCAGGGCGTGGCGCAGGCCCTGTGGGAGGGCGCGGTCTACGACCGGAATGGACAGCTCCTGACCGCGACGATGATGGACTACGCGGTGCCCAAGGCCGGGTTCTTCCCGCGGTTCGAGCTCGATCGCACCGTCACCCCCTCGCCGACCAACCCCCTGGGCGTGAAGGGAGCCGGCGAGACCGGCACCATCGCGTCCACGGCGGCGGTGGTCAATGCGGTGATGGACGCGCTGGCGCCCCTGGGGGTCACGCACCTGGACATGCCGTTGACCCCGAGGCGCATCTGGCAGGCCATCCACGGGCGAAAGGAGGCAGCGCGATGATCCCGGCGGCCTTTGACTACGCGGCGCCCAAGACCCTAGACGAGGCGCTGAGACTGCTGCGCAGGCATCGCGACGCGCGGCTGCTGGCGGGCGGGCAGAGCCTGCTGTCGGTGATGAAACTGCGGGCCGCGACCCCGAAGATGGTCGTGGACCTGGGGCGCATCCGCGGCCTGGCCTACATCAAGGAAACGGCGGGGACCCTGCTCATCGGCGCGATGACCACCCACGAGCAGATCGCGTCGTCGGCGCTGGTCTGGAAGCGGGCCCGCGCCCTCGCCGAGGCCGCGGAGCAGATCGGCGACATTCAAGTGCGCAACCGCGGGACCATCGGCGGCAGCCTGGCGCACGCCGACCCGGCCGCCGACTACCCGGCGGCGTTCCTGGCCCTGGAAGGGGTGGCGGTGGTGAAGGGGCCGGGCAGGCAGCGGACGATTCCGGCGGACGGCTTCTTTACGGGGCTGTTCGCCACGGCCCTGAAGCCGGGCGAGATCCTCACCGAGGTCCGGATTCCCCTCAAGCCGGCGATCATCGGGTCAGCCTACCGCAAGATGAAGCATCCCGCCAGCGGGTTTGCCATCGTCGGCGCGGCCGCCGTGCTGCGCGCGGGCTCGAAGGGGCAGGGGTCGCAGGTCCGGCTGGCGTTCACCGGGGCGGCGGCCCACGCGTTCCGCGCCAAGGCGGTCGAGGCGGCGCTGGCCGGCCAGGCGATCACCGAGGCGGCGGTGAAGGCGGCGATGGAACGCGCGACCGAGGGGGTGGAGATGCTGGAGGACCTGGCGGCGGATGCGGCCTACCGGGCGCACCTGGTCCGGGTCTACGGCGCGCGGGCGCTGCTGGCGGCAGGGGCGGGGTGAGGCCACCGGGTCCGCAGCCCTTCGCGCCGGGCCAGACGGCGACGGTGGCGAAGACCATCACCGAGGAGGACATCCAGACCTTCGCTCGCCTGACCGGCGACTTCAATCCGCTGCACACCGACGAGGCCTTCGCGCGCCGCACCCGGTTCGGCGGCCGGATCGCCCACGGCATGCTGACGGCGGGGCTGATCTCCGCCGTGCTGGGCATGCGCCTGCCCGGGCCGGGCGGGATCTACGTGAGCCAGTCGCTGCGCTTCCGCCGGCCGGTCCGCGCCGGCGATCACCTTACGGCGACCGCCGAGGTGGTGGCCTTCGACGCCGGCAGGCGGCGCGTGACGCTTCGGACCACCTGCACCAACCAGCGCGGGGAGGTCGTCCTGGACGGGGAGGCGGTCCTCCTGGTGGAGGCGATCCCGGGAGAGGATTCGGGGTCGGCGTAACCGCTCCCATCGCCCGTCCACCGACAGCGCGCTCAACGGGTGGCGGACATCCGCCGTCATATAGACGATGAAGCGCATGGTCATCGCGGTCGGTCTCCTCGCCGTGCTCGCCGGCGGGGTCTGGCTGGCGCGCGGGAGCCGGGCCGCGCGGCCGGCCGTCGAGGGACCGCGTACGGCCAGAATTGAGCGGGGCGATCTGATCGCCAGCGTCTCGGCGACCGGGACCCTGCAGCCCTACGCCCAGGTGGAGGTGCGCTCCCGGGCCACCGGCACCGTCGTCGACCTCCGGGTGCAGGAGGGCGACCGGGTCAGCGCCGGCCAGGTGCTCGCCGTCATCGACGACCGCGACGCCCGGGCGGGGTACGAGACCAGCCAGGCCCAACTGGCCGCGGCGCGGGCGCGGCTGGAGCAGGCGCGCAGCCAGCTGGCGGCGACCCGGGCGCAGAACACCGTGCGCGTGGCCCAGGCGGAGCGCGCGCTGGCCACCGCGCGGGCCCGTCTGGCCCAAGTGCTGGCCGGCGCCCGCGCCGAGCAGATCGACCAGGCCCGGCAGGCGCTGCGACAAGCCGAACTGGCCGCCGATCTCGCCCGCCAGACCCTCGAGCGCACGCGCGCCCTCTTCACCGACGGTCTGGTCTCCCGCTCGCAACTGGACCAGGCCCAGAACCAGCACGACGTGGCCCAGGCCCAGGTCGCCTCGGCCCGGGCGCGGCTGCGCGAACTGGAGGCAGGGAGCCGACCCGAGGAGGTCGCCATCGCGCGGGCCCAGGTGGCGGAGGCCGAGGCGGCGCTCCAGCAGGCCCGCGCCGCGCGGCTCCAGGAAGGCGTGCTGGCCGCCGACGTGACGGCCGCCGACGCCCAGGTCAGGAACGCCCGCGCGCAGCTGGCGCAGGCCCGCGACCGGCTGGACGAAACCCGGATCGTCGCGCCGATTGCCGGCGTCGTGGCGCGCCTGCCGGTGCAGGTCGGCCAGTCGGTGATCGGCGGGCTGACCGGCGGCGGAACGCTCATCATGACCATCGCCGACACGCGGGTC
>JAVKID010000051.1:6544-22594 GCA_031459655.1 Candidatus Fervidifonticultor octavus
CAACGTGGACGAATCGGACATTGCCCAGATCCGGGAGGGCATGACCGCGCGGATCACCGCCGACGCCCTGCCCGGCCGGACATTGGCCGGCACGGTGACCAGGATCGCGCCCCAGTCGGTCGTCGTGCAGAACGTGACCCAGTACACCGTGGTGGTGGATGTCAGGAACCCGGACCGGCTGCTCCGGCTGGGCATGACCGTGGATGCGGAGTTCATCATCGTCGAGCGTCGGGGAGTCCTCCTGGTGCCGGCCGAGGCGATCCGCGGGAAGGACGCCAGGGTCCTGATCCTTCTCGAGGGTGAGACGCTGACCCCGGTCGTGGTCGAGACCGGCGCCACCGACGGCCGGCAGGTGGAGATCGTCCGCGGGCTGGGGCGCGAGATCACCGCGGGCCAGCCCGTCTACCTCGGCCCGGCCCGCCAGCCCTCCGGGGCAGGCGCGCGGCCCCAGCAGCCGGTCAACCCCTTCCTGCCTCAGTTCCCGCGGCGGACGACGCCGATCCGACCCGGGCCGTAGGTGCGACCGTGGCGCTCATCTCCCTGCGCCAGGTTGAAAAGGTCTACCGGATGGATGGGGTCGAGGTGCGGGCGCTGCGCGGGATCTCGCTGGAGGTCGACGCCGGCGAGTTCGTCGCCATCATGGGGCCCAGCGGATCGGGCAAGTCCACCTGCATGAACATCATCGGCTGCCTGGATCGGCCCACATCCGGCACCTATGTCCTGGACGGGACCGATGTCGGCAGCCTCGACGACGGGGCGCTGGCGCGCCTGCGCAACCGCCGCATCGGGTTTGTCTTCCAGTCGTTCAACCTGCTCCCCCGCACCCCGGCCGTCGAGAACGTGGAGTTGCCGATGATCTACGCCGGGACCCCTGACCGCCGCGCCAGGGCGCTGGCCGCGCTGGAGGCGGTGGGGCTTCGGGACCGGGCCGGTCACCTGCCCACGCAGCTGTCGGGCGGCGAGCAACAGCGGGTCGCCATTGCGCGGGCCCTGGTGATGGCGCCGCCGCTCATCCTGGCGGATGAGCCCACGGGCAACCTGGATTCGGCGACCGCGGGGGAGATCATGGGGGTGCTCGACGGCCTGTCCCGCCAGGGGATGACCATCGTGCTGGTGACCCACGAAGCCGACATCGCCGCCCACGCGCGCCGCCACGTCCACTTCCGGGACGGCCGCATCGTCCGCGACGAGCCGGCGCGCGCCCGCTTCGCTGCGTCCGGAGGGACCCCGCGGTGACGCTGGCGGCCGCCTTCCGCATCGCGTTGCGGGCCATCGCCGGCAATCCCCTGCGCTCCATCCTGACCGCGCTGGGCGTCATCATCGGCGTCGCCGCCGTGATCGCCATGATCGCCATCGGCCAGGGCGCGCGGCGGGCGACGACCGAACAGGTCCAGGCCCTGGGCAGCAACCTGCTCACCGTGTTCGCCGGGACGGCGCAGGCCGGGGGCGTCGCGCGCGGCGATCCGGTCCAGACGCTGACGGCCGACGACGCCGAGGCGATCCGGCGCGAGGTCCCCCAGGTCACCGGGGTCAGCGCCGAATTGAACCGCCAGGCCCAGGTGGTCTACCGCAGCGAGAACGTGGTCACCCGCGTGGTCGGCGTCACGCCGGAGTACCAGCGTGTCCGCAACTTCCGCCCGATCCGCGGGGAGTTCATCACCGACGACCACATGCGGGCCCGGGCCCGGGTGGCGCTGCTGGGCCAGACCGTGGCCCAGCGCCTCTTCGGCGAGGCCGATCCTATCGGCCAGCCCATCAAGATCCGGGGGATCACGTTCGCGGTGATCGGCGTGATGGAATCCAAGGGCGCCACGTCCTTCTTCGACCGCGACGACCTGGTGCTCGTGCCGCTGACCACCGCGCAGCGCCGGCTGTTCGGGGTCCGCCACGTGGGCTCGATCCAGGTGCAGGTCGCCTCGGAGGAGGAGATGCCGGCCGCCCAGGAAGCAGTGGCCGACCTGCTCCGCCGGCGCCACCGCCTCGACGCCGGCCGCGAGGACGATTTCACCATCCGCAGCCAGGCCGACATCCTGCAGGTCTTCTCCGGCGTGGCGCAGACGATGACCGTGCTGCTGGGCAGCATCGCCGCGGTGTCGCTGGTCGTCGGCGGCATCGGCATCATGAACATCATGCTGGTCTCGGTCACGGAGCGGACGCGGGAGATTGGCATCCGCATGGCCGTCGGCGCCCGGCGCCGGGACATCCTGCTCCAGTTCCTGGTGGAGTCGGTGGCGCTCTCCGTCAGCGGCGGCCTGCTGGGGATCGCGATCGGAATCGCTGCCACGCGCCTGATCAGCCAGATCGCCGGGTGGGCGACGGTGATCTCGGCCCCGGCGGTGCTGCTGGCCTTCGCGTTTGCGGTGGCCGTGGGGGTTTTCTTCGGCCTCTACCCTGCGCAGCGGGCGGCGCGACTCGATCCGATTGAGGCGCTGCGCCATGAGTAGGGCCAGGTGGGTCTGGCTCGCCGGGGCGGTCGCCGCGCTGGCGTTGGCCGGTGGAGGCGTCTACTACACACGCGCCCGGCCCGCCGCGCGGCCGCCGGCTCAGGCCCCGCGGGATCCCGGCCTGGCCCTGATCCTGGCGATCCGGACCCTGGAGCGCAGCCCAGAGACCCGACTCACCAGGGAGCAAATCGCCCAGGCGCTGCCGTTTGTCAGGGCGCTCAAGGATGTCCCGCCGCACGACGCGGAGGCCGCCGCGGTCATCGCGGAGGCGGTCCGCCGGACGTTCACGCCGCACCAACGGGCGGCGCTGGAGGAGGCCAGGCAGCGCTTCCGAGAGCGCGTCCAGGCGCGGCGGGGGTCCGGCGCAGGCGCCGCCGGCGACGCCGTCCCTCCGGGGGCCTTCCCGGGGACGGCAGGGGCCGCGCTCAGCGATGATCAGCGCGCGCAGTTCCGCACCCGCGCCTTCGAGAGAATGATCCGCTACCTCGAGCGCCGAATGAAGGAGTAATCCCCCAGACCGGCAAGGAGGAGTCGATGCGCACGATTGCGCTGGCGGCTGTCCTGTTGGTGTCCAGTGCCGTCCCGAAGCCCCCGGCCGCAGGCGCTCAGGCTTCGCGGCCCATGCCGCTGACCGAACTCATCGCGGCCGCAGAGCAGCGCAACCCCGCGATTGTCGCCGCGCGCCAGGCCGTCGCGGCGGCGGAAGCCCGCGTGGTGCTGGCGCGGTCGGGGCGCGGCCCGACCGTGACCGCCACCGGCAGTGCTGGCACTGCGGGGGGCGGCACCGCGACCGCGACGCCGTCGTTTTCGAGTTCGGTCTCGGTGGGCGCCTCGTACGTGCTCTACGACAGCGGGCAGATCGCGCACGCCGTGCGCCAGGCGGAGGCCGGCCTCAAGGCCGCCCGGCTGGCCTTGGAGGCCACCCGCCAGGATGTGGCCCAGGCTGTGGCGCTGGCCTACGTCGCCGTCCTGAGGGCCGAACGGACAGTGGCACAGCGCCAGCAGGTCGTGGTGCAGAACCAGGAACTGGTCCGGCTGGCCGAGGGCCAGTTCCGGGCGGGTGTGGTGCCGCGGGCCGATGTGGTGCGCGCGCAGGCGGGGCTGGCGGCGGCGGAGGGAGAACTGCTCGTGGCCCAGAACGCCTTCGAGCAGTCCAAGGCCACCCTCAACGCCGCCATCGGCCTCTCGCCCGCCGCGCCGATCGCGGTGGCACCACCGCCGCCGGTCCCGCCCCTGACGGTGACGGCGGCCGCGCTGGCAGGGCTCGTCGAGCAGCGTCCCGAGGTGCGCCGCGCGCAAGCCGATATCGAAGCGGCGGAGGCCGCCCTGGCGCTCGCGGCGGCTGGCGGCGGCCTGCGGGTGACGGTGGACGGCCGCGTGTCCCAGGCGTGGAATCCTTCGCAACAGACCACGTACGCGGTCGGCGGCACCGTGAGCCTGCCGCTGTCCGATGCCGGGCGCGTGCAGGCGCAGGTGGCCGAGGCCGCCGCGGACCTGGTGGCGGCCCGCGCGCGCATCGAGACAACCCGGGTCTCGGTCCAGCAGCAGGCGCTGGCGGCGCTGCTGGCCGTGCAGAGCGCCCGCGCCCGCATCGCCAGTGCGCGCGCCGGGCTGGCGTTCGCGCAGGAGGCGCTGCGCCTGGCCCAGGGACGCTACGCGGCTGGCGCCGGTCCGTTCCTGGAGGTGATCGACGCGCAGACCGCGCTGGTCCAGGCGGAGGTGACGCTGGCGCAGGCCGAGTTCGACGAGGTCGCCGCGGTGATCTCGCTGCGCTACGCCCTGGGCCGGTCGGTGGTGGACGGGGCGATTTGAAGTAGAGGACGCGACCCGCGGTCGGAGGCGGCGGCCTGCCGGTTCCGATGGTATAATTTTCTTGCCCTGCTCGTTGTCCATAGCGTCAGATCCCGGCGGACGCCAGATCATGGTCACGCGCCATGCCCCTCTGGTCGCCGCGTGGGACGGCGGAGAGCGTCGTGTTGAGGGGCAGGCGCGTTGCCAGGGAGGTGCAACGCGTATGGAGCGTATGCATGACAGCCGGACGGGCAAGGTCGCGATCGTGGGGACCTATCTGCCGCGGCAGTGCGGCATCGCCACCTTCACGGCCGACCTGTGCGAGGCCCTCTCAGCCGCCGACCCGGAGATCGTCTGCTTCGCCATCCCGGTCAACGACGGCCCCTCGGGCTACGCCTACCCGCCCCGGGTGCGGTTTGAGATCGACGAAGGCGATGTGGAGTCCTACCGACGGGCTGCCGACTTCTTGAACCTGAACAGCATCGATCTGGTCTGTATTCAGCACGAATACGGCATCTTCGGAGGGCCTGCCGGCAGCCATCTACTGAGCCTGCTCCGCGAGTTGCGCATGCCCGTGGTGACGACCCTCCACACTGTCCTGCGAGACCCCACCCCCCTGCAGCAGCGGGTGCTGGAGGCCCTGGTCGCCCGCTCGGACCGGCTGGTAGTCATGAGCCAGCGCGCCGCGGAGTTCCTCCGGGAGGTCTACCGCGCGCCCGCGGCCAAGGTGGAGGTCATCCCCCACGGCATCCCCGACGTCCCCTTTGTGGACCCCAATTTCTACAAGGACCAGTTCGGGGTCGAGGGGCGGTTGGTGTTGCTCACGTTCGGCCTGCTCTCCCCCAACAAGGGCATCGAGCACGTCATCGAGGCCCTCCCCGCTGTGCTGCGGCGGCATCCCAACGTGGTCTACATCGTCCTGGGGGCTACGCACCCCCACGTCCGGCGCAGGGAGGGGGAATCCTACCGGCTGGCCCTGGAGCGCCTGGCGCAGGCCCGCGGGGTGGACCAGCACGTCATCTTCCACAACCGGTTCGTCAGCCTGGAGGAACTCATCCAGTTCATCGGCGCGGCCGACATCTACATCACGCCATACCTGAGCCAGGAGCAAATCGTCTCGGGCACGCTGGCCTACGCCGTGGGCGCCGGCAAGGCCGTCATCTCCACGCCGTACTGGTACGCGGAGGAACTGCTGGCCGACGGCCGGGGCGTGCTGGTTCCGTTTCGGTCACCGCAGGCGATCGCCGAGCGGATCATCGAGTTATTGGACAATGAGGCCGAACGGCACGCCACGCGCAAGCGTGCCTACCTCTACGGTCGCGCGATGACCTGGCCGGTCGTCGCGCGCCAGTACCTGGAGTGCTTCGCGCGCGTGCGGGCGGAGCGGGTCCGGCGGCCCCGGTCGGTCTCCGCCGTCAAGACGCTGCGGGAGCGACCGGCAGACCTGCCTCCGCTGAACCTCGCCCACCTCCGCCGTCTCACCGATGACGTGGGCATCCTCCAGCATGCGGTGTTCACCGTCCCCAACTACACCGAGGGCTACACCACCGATGACAACGCCAGGGCGCTGATCGTGGCTGTCCTGCTGGAGGAAGCGGGCGGCTCCGCCTCCGGCCAGGGCGCGGACCTGGCCGCGCGCTACCTGGCCTTCCTCTGGCACGCGTTCGACGGCGGCGCACGACGGTTCCGCAACCTCCTGGGCTTCGACCGTCGCTGGCTGGAGGCGGTGGGCTCGGAGGACAGCCACGGCCGCGCCCTGTGGGCGCTGGGCACCGTGCTGGGCCGTTCACCGCACCCAGGCCTGCGGGGCCCCGCCGGCCGGCTGTTCGAGCAGGCGCTGGGCACCACGCTGGAGTTCACCAGCCCCAGGGCGTGGGCCTACGCGCTCTTCGGCATCCAGGAGTACCTGCGGCAGTTCGCGGGCGACCGCGCGGTGCGCCGGGTGGGAGAGGAGCTGGCCGAACGGCTCCTGGGGGCGTACCGGCAGACGGCTGGGCCCGACTGGCCGTGGTTCGAGGAGGTCGTCGCCTACGGCAACGCGGCGCTGCCTCATGCCCTGCTCGAAGCCGGCCGCTGGATGCATCGGCCCGACATGATCGACATCGGGCTGACGTCGCTGGACTGGCTGCTGTCCATCCAGCGGTCCCCTGAGGGGCACTTCGTCCCCATCGGCTCCAACGGCTTCTACCGACGGGGCGGGGAGCGCGCCCGGTTCGACCAGCAGCCCGTGGAGGCCCAGGCGGCCGTGTCCGCGGCGCTGGCCGCCTGGAGCATCAGCGGCGAGGCGCGCTGGCGGGAGGAGGCCCGGCGCGCGTTCGAGTGGTTTTTGGGCCGCAACGATCTGGGCCTGACGCTCTACGATCCGTCCTCGGGAGGTTGCCGGGACGGGCTTCACCCCGATCGGGCCAACGAGAACCAGGGCGCCGAGTCCTCGCTGTCGTTCCTGATGGGACTGCTCGAGATGCGGCTGGCCGAGCACGTCTTTCGCCCCTCCGATGTCGTCCTGGCCGAGGGACCCAGCGAGCCGGTGCTCTCGCGGCCGGCCGAGGCGCGTGGGTGAGGGCGGCTTGGCCATGCGCATCGGGATGGTGGCTCCCATCGCCTGGCGCGTGCCGCCGCGCCACTACGGACCGTGGGAGCGCGTCGTCTGGCTGCTCACCGAAGGGTTGGTCGACCGCGGGGTCGACGTCACCCTGTTCGCCACGGCGGACTCGTGCACGCGGGCCCGCCTGGTGGCCGTCTGCCCGCGGCCTCTCTGTGAGGAACCGACCCTGGACCCCAAGGTCTGGGAGTGCCTGCACGTCGCCGCGGCCTTCGAACGGGCGGACGAGTTCGACCTCATCCACAACCACCTGGACTTCCTGCCCCTCTCTTACAGCGGGCTGGTGCGGACGCCGGTGCTGACCACGATCCACGGCTTCTCGTCCGATCGAATCCTGCCGGTCTATGAGCGCTACAACGGGAAGACCTACTACGTGGCCATCAGCAACGCAGACCGCCACCCGCGGTTGCACTACCAGGCCACGATCCACCACGGCATCCTCCTCTCGGAGTTCACGCTCCGTCCGGATCCGGGGGACTACCTGCTCTTCTTCGGCCGGATCCATCCCGACAAGGGGACGGCCGAGGCGATCCAGGTGGCCCGACGGTCGGGACGCCGGCTCATCATCGCCGGGATCATCCACGATCAGGAGTATTTCGCCCGCCACGTCGCCCCGTACCTGGACGACGACCGGATTCGCTATGTGGGCTCCGTCGGCCCCCAGGCGCGCGATGCGTTGCTGGGAGGGGCCTACGCGCTGCTCCACCTAGTGAACTTCGAGGAGCCGTTCGGGCTGAGCATGGTCGAGGCCATGGCCACCGGCACGCCGGTCATCGCGCGGGGCCGCGGGGCGGTGCCGGAGATCGTCCGGGACGGAGAGACCGGATTCCTGGTCGACGGGGTGGAGGAAGCGGTCCGCGCGCTTGGGGCCATCCCGACCCTGGACCGCGTCCGGGTGCGCCAGCACGTGGAGCGTCACTTCAATCGAGACCGCATGGTGGATGCGTACCTGCAGGTCTACCGGGAGGTTGTCCGGCGGCATGAAGCGCAGACGGCTGTCGCCTAGGAGTTCCGTCACGGTGGAGCCGCCGGTTCCAGAGACGGGCGGGAGGAGCGTGATTCCGCGTGAGGCCACCGGCCACGAGGAGCTGTTCGTCCGCCACCCGGGCAATCCGATTCTCACCGCGGCCGACTGGCCGTACCCGGTGAACAGCGTCTTCAATCCCGGTGCGACCCTGCTGGCGGATGGCACCACGCTCCTGCTGTGCCGGGTGGAGGACCGGCGCGGCCATTCCCACCTGTGCGCCGCGCGGTCCCCCGACGGGGTCAGCGGCTGGCAGATCGACCCCGCGCCGACCCTCGCCCCCGATCCGGTCCACTACCCCGAAGAACTGTGGGGCATCGAGGATCCCCGCATCACCCACATCAAGGAACTGGACGCCTATGTGGTGGCCTACACGTCCTATTCCCGCGGCGGCCCTGCAGTGTCGCTGGCGCTGACCCGGGATTTCCGGTCCTTCAGGCGCTACGGCGTCATCATGCCGCCCGAGGACAAGAACGCGGCGCTCCTGCCGCGCCGCATCGGCGGCTACTGGGCCCTGCTCCACCGCCCCGTCACCGTGCTGGGCTCCCACATCTGGATCTCGTACTCGCCAGACCTGTGCCACTGGGGCCGGCACCGGCTCGTCCTCGAGGCGCGCCGGGGAGGGTGGTGGGACTCCCTGCGGATCGGTCTGGCCTGCCCGCCCATCGAGACGGACCGCGGATGGCTCGTCCTCTACCACGGCGTCCGCGGGACGAGCGACGGCGCCATCTACCGGCTGGGCCTCGCGCTGTTCGATCTGGAGCAGCCGGAGCGCTGCCTCCGGCGCGGCACCACATGGATCTTCGGGCCCGAGGCCCCCTACGAGCGCTACGGCGACGTGGGGAATGTGGTGTTCCCCTGCGGGTCCACGCTCGGGCCGGACGGCGACACCCTCAACCTGTACTACGGCGCGGCCGACACGTGCATCGCACTGGCCCGGGGCAGCGTCAGGGCGCTGCTGGACTGGCTCGACCGCCACGGGAGCCCGGAGCCAGCCGAGCCGCGGTGACCCGGGGCCGACCGGTGTGCCCCCTGGCGGGAGCCCGGGGAGTTGGGCATGGGGTCGGTGAGGGAATTCAGGAGGCTTTTCCGGCCCGGCGGTGAATTGATCTACAATTCTCGCGTCGGCCCTGGAGGGGTGTGATGCGCGCACGGTGGTTCCATCTCCTGGCCATCATCCTGCTGACGGTCGGGCTGCTGGCCTCCCCCCTGCAGGCCCAACCAGCGGACGCCGGTCTGGGGCTCTTCTACGAGGCGTACGCGATCCTCCGCCAGGAGAGCCTAGCCCAGCCCACCTCCGAGACCCTGTTGCGGGGGGCCGACGCCGGGCTGCGCGCGCTGCTCCGGGAGGAAGGCCAGCCCCCCACCGTCCTGGGCACGCTGCATCTGGTCGGCGACGAACGCGCGGACGTGGCCACGATGCTGCGGCGCATCGAATCCGCGCAGTCGGTGAGCCGCAGCCGGCCGATCGCCGTGGCCTATGCGGCCATCTCGGGGATGGTGGCGGCGCTGCGCGACCCTAACAGCGCGTTCTACCCCCCCGGCGCGTTCGCGCAGGTCCTCCGCCGGACGACCACCGGCGACGAGATCGTGGGGATCGGGATCGTCCTCCAGGACCAAGCGGGACAGGCGGTCATCACCGAGGTGCTGGACAACTCCCCCGCCAGCGAGGCGGGGCTGCAGGCCGGTGACCAGATCACCGCCGTCAACGGCACCCCCACGGCCGGACTGTCTCTGGACCAGATCAGCCAGATGATTCGCGGCGCCGAGGGCACGGAGGTCAGCCTGAGCCTGCGGCGGCCTGGGCAGGTCGACCCGATCACGGTCACGATGACCCGGCGGCGGATCCAACAGCGGATCGTCACCACCCGCATGCTGCCCTCAGGCGTGGGGTATCTGCGCCTGACTCAGTTCACCCGATCCTCCCCCGAACTGTTCGCGCGGGGATTGCGGGAACTGCTGCATCAGGGCGCCCGGGGAATCGTGCTGGACCTGCGGGGCAATCCTGGCGGCCTGCTCGACGCCTCGGTGAGCATTGCGAGCCACTTCATGGAGAGCGGGAAGGTGGTCACGCTGGAGTCGGGCCGGGGGTCGGTGACGTATGCGGTCCAGCCGCGCGAGCCGAAGTTCCTGGGGCCCCTGGTGATCCTGGTGGACCGCGGCAGCGCCAGCGCCTCCGAGGTGGTCGCCGGCGCACTGCAGGACGCCGGGATCAAACTCGTCGGCACCCGGACCTACGGGAAGGCAACCGTCCAGGGGATCTACAATTTCCCGGACGGCAGCGGGATGCGCCTGACGATTTCGCGTTACCTGACGCCGGCGGGCCGCGACCTCGAAGGTCGGGGCCTGGAGCCGGACGTGGAGGTCGCGACGGGTGGCGCGCCCATCGGCAGCCCCGAGGATGCGCCGCTGAACCGCGCCGTGGGGATGCTCTTGCAGATGACCGCGGGCCCTGTGGCTCCCGTGCTGCCGCTCATCGCACCCTAGGGGGAGAGGGCCTCCCCGTCGGCGTTCGAAATCTGGCATAGATCGCGCATCACGAGAGGCGGCTGCGGGTCACCGTCCGGAGTCTTCAGGTGCCGATTCACGGGATCGTTCGTCGCAGCGCTTACTTCGACTCGGTGGCGCTGATGCTGGCGCAGCGAGAGGCTCGCAACCTCCCCGGCGTTGAGGAGGCCGGCGTGGTCATGGCCACCGACGCCAACAAGGCGATCCTGCGGGAGGCGGGCCTGGCCTTCCCCGAGCTGGACGCGGCCGGCCCCGACGACCTGGCCATCGTCGCGCGCGCGGCGACGGCCGCGCAGGCAGAGACCGCGGTGGCGGCGGCCCAGGAGGCGCTGACGCGCCGGCGCGAGACCGGCGCCGGTGAGACCTATCGCCCCAAGACCATCGCCTCGGCGCGCCGGCAGTTGCCGGGAGCCACCCTGGCGGTCATCTCGGTGCCCGGACGGTTTGCCCGGCCCGTGACGCTGGAGGCGCTGGACGCCGGACTCCACGTCCTGCTCTTCTCGGACAACGTGCCCCTCGAGCACGAGATCGAGTTGAAGCGGCGCAGCCTGGCGCAGGGCCTGCTGCTCATGGGCCCGGACTGCGGCACCGCCATCATCGGCGGCGCGGCGTTGGGCTTCGCGAACCGCGTGCGCGCAGGCCACGTCGGGCTCGTCGCGGCCGCAGGGACGGGGCTCCAAGAGGTGACCTCGCTCATCCACCGCTTCGGCGGCGGCATCACCCATGCCATCGGGACCGGTGGACGGGACCTCTCCGCCGCGGTGGGCGGGGTGACGATGCTCCAGGGCCTCCGGGCGCTGGCGGTGGATCCGGCGACCGCAGTCATCGTCCTGGTGAGCAAGCCGCCCGCGCCCGAGGTCGCGGGCCGCCTCCTGGCCGCGGCGGCTGCCTGCGGGAAGCCGGTGGTGGCAGCCTTCGTGGGCGCAACGGTCGAGCCCGCCGGTCAGGTGCGGGGCGCCTCGACGCTGGAGGACGCGGCCCGCCAGGCCGTGCGCCTCGCCTACGCCACCGACCCCGGCCCCCCGACGTTGCGCTCGCTGCCGGCGCAGGAAGCCGGGCGGCTGGCCGCGGGGCAGCGCTACCTCCGCGGGCTGTATAGCGGCGGGACGCTGGGCTACGAGGCGCTAGTGCTCCTGCGGCCGCAGGTGGGCCGCATCTGGTCCAACACCCCGCTGCATCCCGATGAGGCCCTCGAGCCGGTCGTGCGCAGCCGCGAGCACACCATCATCGACATGGGCGGCGACGAATTCACGCAGGGTCGCCTGCACCCGATGCTCGATCCGGCGCTTCGCCTCCAGCGCCTCCAGCAGGAGGCCGATGACCCCGAGTGCGCGGTGGTGCTGCTGGATGTGGTGTTGGGCTACGGGGCCCATCCGAATCCCGCCGGCGCGCTGGCGCCGGTCATCCGCCAGGTGCGCGAGCAGGCCCGCGCGGCGGGCCGGTACCTGTGCGTCCTGGGTTCGGTCTGCGGCACCGAGGACGACCCGCAGGACCTCTCGGTCCAGCGGGAGATGCTCCTTGAGGCCGGGATGCTGGTCGAGGAGAGCAACGCGCGGGCCGCCAGGGTGGCCGGGCTCATTGTCGAGGCGCGAGGGAGCCGGGGGACGGCTGCGGCCCCCAAGGTCGTGGCCGCGGCGCCGGAGCCGCCGGCCTGGCCGGAGGTCGGCCCGGTCCGGACGCTGCTGCAGACGCGCCCGGCCGTCATCAATGTGGGCCTGGATCTCTTCGCCGAGAGCCTCCAGGCGCAGGGGATCCCCGTGGTCTCCGTGGACTGGCGGCCGCCGGCCGGGGGCAAGGCGCACCTGCTGGACCTGCTGGACAGGCTGGAGGGATGAGCGACCCGTGAACGTCACCGAGGCCACCCAGGACACCCTCGACCGGATCCTCGCGGCCCAGCCGGTGCTGGTCGGGGTCGGCCGCGCGCTGGATGTCATCCCCGGCATGCGGCCGAACCTGATCCTGCACGCCGGCCCGCCGATCACCTGGGACCGGGCCTCCGGTCCGCTGCGCGGGGCGGTCCTCGGCGGGCTGATCTTTGAAGGGCTGGCGAAGACCGAGCAGGAGGCGGCCGCGCTGGTCGAGCGGGGCGAGGTCCGCCTGGAGCCCTGCCACCACCACGCCACGGTCGGCCCCATGGCGGGCGTGACCACGGCGTCCATGATGGTCTACATCGTGGAGAACCGCGCGTTTGGCAACAAGGCGTTCTCGAACCTCAACGAGGGGTACGGGAAGGTCCTCCGCTACGGTGCCTATAGCGAGGAGGTGCTGGCGCGGCTGCGCTGGATGAACGAGGTCCTCGGGCCGGCGGTCGGCGACGCGCTCCAGCGGGCCGGCGGGATCGACATGAAGAGCCTGATTGCCCAGCAATTGACCATGGGCGATGAAGGACACAACCGCAACCGGGCGGGCTCGGCGCTGCTCGGCCGGTGGCTGGCCCCCCACCTGGCCCGCGTGGGCCTCTCGCCCGAGACGTTGGAACAGGTGCTGCGCTACTTCGCCGACAACGACCTGGCCGTGCTCAACCCGGTCATGGCGGCGTGCAAGGCCACCATGGATGCCGCCCATGGCATCGCCGGGAGCACCATCGTCACCGCCATGGCCCGCAACGGCACCGACTTCGGCATCCGCGTCTCCGGCCTGGGTCAGCGGTGGTTTACCGCGCCCGCCGAGGTGCCCGACGGTCTCTACTTCGCCGGCTACTCGGCGGCCGACGCCAATCCCGATATCGGCGATTCGACGATCACCGAGACCGCCGGCATCGGGGGATTCGCCATGGCGGCGGCGCCGGCCATCGTGAAGTTCGTCGGCGGGACCCCTCGCGAGGCGATGCATGCGACCCTGGAGATGTACGAGATCACCGTCGGCGAGAACCCGGCGTTCGGGCTGCCGCCGCTGGACTTCCGCGGCACGCCCACGGGCATCGACATCCGCAAGGTCGTGCGCACCGGCATCACGCCGCGGGTCAATACCGGCATCGCCCACAAGCAGCCGGGGATCGGCCAGATCGGCGCCGGGCTGGTCCGACCGCCGATGGCGTGCTTCGAGCAGGCCGTGGAAGCCATGGTGGCCGCGCTGGGGCGGTGAGGACTCGTGGCGTGGTACAATTCGGAGACAAGCAGCACAGTCGTTTGAGGGGAGGGGGGAGATGATGCGGATGCAGCGCAGAGGAGATCGGCCTGGGCACCGCGCCGGCCTCGCGGTGATGGTTGGGATCCTCGTGATCGGCCTGCTCTCCTACCCGGTCACGGCCCAGGCACCCCGGCAGGGCGGGATCCTCACGTACATCGTCACGGCCGCGCCGCCGTCCTTCGACGCGCACCGTGAGACGACCTTCGCCATGATCCACCCCATTCGGCCCCACTACAACCTGCTGGTGAAGTTCGACACCCACAACTACCCCAAGGTGATCCCCGACCTGGCCGAGTCGTGGACCTCCTCCCGCGACGGGATGACCTGGACCTTCAAGATCCGTCAGGGCGTCAAGTTCCACGACGGTTCGATCCTGACGTCCCGCGACATCAAGGCCAGTTTCGACCGGATCGTCTTCCCGCCGGAGGGCGTGATCAGCGTCCGGCAGGCCGTCTACCAGGGCGTGAGGGCCATCGAGGCGCCTGATCCGCAGACGGTCGTGTTCCGGTTGAAGTGGGCGGTTCCGAGCTTCCTGGAGAAGCTGGCCTCGCCGTTCAACTGGATCTACAAGGCCGACATCTTGGCGCGGGACCAGCGCTGGTACGAGCGCAACGTCATGGGCACCGGCCCCTTCAAGTTCGTCGAGTACGTCCGCGGATCGCGCTGGGTGGGCCGGCGAAACGAGGACTACTTCGAGCGGGGGAAGCCCTACCTGGACGGTTACCAGGCGCTGTTCATCACCAGCCGGTCAGCCATGATCGCCGCGCTGAAGGGCGGGCAGGCCCTCATCGAGTTCCGGGGCGTCTCCCCCGCGGAGCGGGACGACCTGGTGCGGACGTTGGGCGACCGCATCGCGGTCCAGGAGGCGCCGTGGCTGTGCAACCTCATCGTGACCTTCAACACGAAGAAGAAACCATTCGACGACGCCAGGGTGCGCCGGGCGCTCACGCTGGCGGTGGACCGCTGGGGCGGCTCGAACGCCCTCTCCCAGATCGCGTTTGTGAAGCCTGTCGGGGGCATGCTGCGGCCCGGGTCGGAGATGGCCACGCCCGAATCGGAACTCGTCAAGCTGGCCGGGTACGGCCGCAATATCCAGCAGGCGCGCACCGAGGCCCGCGCCCTGCTGCGCGAGGCCGGCGTCCCGGAGAACTTCTCCTTCACGCTGAAGAACCGGGACGTGGCAATGCCCTACGAGCCCGTCGGCATCTTCCTGGTGGACCAGTGGCGACAGGTCGGGCTGCATGTCTCGCACGTCCAGCAGGAGACCGCCACCTACCTGGCGGACCTCCGCGCCCTCAACTATGACGCGGCCGTGGACTTCGCGTGCGACTTCATCGACGACCCGGACATCCAGCTGGCGAAATTCGTCTCGGCCGACGTCAGCCCGCTGAACTACGGCGGCTACATCGACCGGCAGCTGGACCTGATGTACTTCCAGCAGTCCCGGAGCGCCGATCGGGCCACCCGACTGCAGGTCGTCCGCCAGTTCGAGAAGCGCGTGCTCCACGATCGAGCCTACGTGATGTACGTGCTGTGGTGGCAGCGGATCATCCCCTACTGGCGCAAACTGCAGGGCTACAAGACGACCACGAACCACTACGTCGAGCCTGACCTGTCCGAATACTGGCTCTCGGAGTAACGGGCGCATGCCCCGCACGCGGTGGGGGAGGCGGCCTCTGCCCTCTCCCACCGCGGCGGAGCGGACGGCGGGTGGCTAGGGCTGTGAGCCGCTACATCCTCTCCCGTCTGGTGCTGATCCTTCCCACCCTGCTGGCGGTGGCGGTGCTCATCTTCCTGCTCCTCCGCGTGGTCCCCGGCGATATCGTGGCACTCCGGCTGGTCCTGGGCGGCTCGTACGTCACCCCGGAGGTCATCGCCGCCGAGCGGGCCCGGTTGGGCCTGGATCTGCCCCTGTGGGACCAGTTCCTGGCGTGGATGCTGGGCATCTTCCGGCTGGACCTGGGACGCTCGATGTGGTCGGGGGAGCCCGTGGCCCGGGAAATCGGCCTGCGCCTGCAACTCAGCCTGCAGCTCGCCCTGATGGCGACCCTCTTCGCCACGGCCGCGGCCATCCCGCTGGGGGTGCTGGCCGCCGTGTTCCGCGGGCGCTGGGTGGACCATCTGGTGCAGGTGATCAGCGTGGCGGGTCTGGCCGTCCCGTCCTTCTGGCTCGGCATCCTGATGATCCTGTTCCTGCTCTCGGTCTTCCAGTATCTCCCGCCGCTGACGTTCACCCCCCTGTGGGTCGATCCGAAAGCGAACCTGGCGCAGCTCATCTGGCCGGCGCTCGCCGTCGGCTACCGCTACTCCGCGGTCGCCACGCGGATGACCCGATCGGCTCTGCTGGAGGTTCTGCGGGAGGACTACGTCCGGACCGCGTGGGCCAAGGGGCTGGCCGGCATGGTGATCCTGCGCAAGCACGCGCTGCGCAACGCCCTCATGCCGGTCGTCACCGTGATCGGGCTGGAGTTCGCCTTCCTGATCGGCGGCCTGGTGGTGACCGAACAGGTCTTCAACCTCAACGGGATCGGCAAATTGATCGTGGAGGCTAT
>JAVKID010000052.1:0-22239 GCA_031459655.1 Candidatus Fervidifonticultor octavus
CGGGACGGCCGCATCGACCTGGTCCAGGAACGTGCGAAACTCCACCGCCCGGTGGCGGCGGTGACACTCCCCGACCACCCGACCGGTCTTGACGTCCAGCGCCGCGAACAGGGTGGTGGTGCCGTGGCGCCGGTACTCGTGGGTGCGGCGCTCCGCCTGGCCCGGCCGCAGGGGCCGCAGGGGCTGGCTCCGTTCCAACGCCTGAATTTGCGCCTTCTCGTCCACGCACAGGACCAGCGCCCGGTCAGGCGGGTGTATGTACAGGCCCACAATATCCCGCACCTTCTCGATGAACAGGGGATCCTTCGACAACTGAAAGCATTCCGTCCGGTGAGGCTGGAGGGCAAACGCCCGCCAGATGCGGCTGACAGCACTCTGACTGAGCCCGCACGCGGCGGCCATGGAGCGGGTCCTCCAATGGGTGGCATCGGGCGGCGTCGTCTCCAGGGTCAGGGTCAGCACCCGTTCCACGTCCGCATCGGTAATCCGCCGCGGGGCTCCGGGCCGCGGCTCGTCCAGCACCCCGTCCAGCCGCCTCGCCAGGAAGCGCGCCCGCCACTTGCCCACTGTGGGCCTGCTGACCCAGAAGGCCGCGGCCACTGCACTGTTGGTCTTCCCGGCGGCGCAGGCCAGCACGATCCGCGCCCGCAGCGCCAGGGCGTGCGCGCTCTTCGGGCGTCGGGCCCAGCGTTCCAAGGTCTCACGCTCGTCGGCGGTCAAGGTCAGGGGCGGCAGGGGACGGCCTCGACGCATCGTGACGGTCACCTCGCTTTGCCCCACCATACAGCACTACAAGAAATTGTCAATTGATTTTTGATTCAGGACACTAGGGCGGGTGATCACGGTGGTCGATACAGGGTTCACCTCGGCGGAGAACCTGCGGACCCTGCAGCGCACCTGGGGACACTACATCGCCGGGGAGAAGCTGCGGGGCGGGAAGGCCGTGGTGGGGGCGGCCATGCGCCGGCCGGGGCGCTACAAGGCGGTGCGCGGCAACCTGGAGGTCAAAGAGACCGTGGTGGGGACGGGCGAAGCGCGCGTCCGCTACATCCTGGTGCGCAACCCGCAGGAAGCGGCGCGGGACCGGCGGCAGCGGGAAGAGACCCTCCGGCGCCTGCGGGAGGAACTCACCGCCCTGCCCGCTGGACCCACTCAGGAGCACACCCGGGCCGCGTGTGCACTGTTGAGCCATCCCACCTACCGGCGCTACCTCCGCACGGACAAGCGCGGTCGGCCTCAGATCGCCCCGGACAAGGTTCGGGCCGAGGCGCGGCTCGATGGCCAGTACCTGGTGCGCACCTCGGATGACACCCTCGCCCCGGAAGATGTGGCCGTGGGGTAACAAGCAGCTCATCGAGGTCGAGGACGCCTTCCGCACGCTCAAACACACCTTGGACCTGCGCCCCCTCTACCATCGGGCGGAGGAGCGTATCCGCGCGCACGTGCTGCTGTGCTGGCTGGCGCTGCTGCTGGTGCGGATCAGCGAGCGCCAGACCACCCAGCGGTGGCCGCAGATCCGCAGGACCCTGCAGCGGATGCACCTGGGAGAGTTTGCCGGTCCCGAGGGTGCGGTCTGGCAGCGCACGGAGACCACGTCGAACCAGCACGACCTCTTCACCGCCTTGCACATCCCCGAGCCCCCCCGCATCTTCGCGGTCACCCCCGCGCGAGCACGGACCAGGGCCCCGTAGATACACGCCTGATTTCGTCAACCCGCTGAGATGGCCGTCAGAAAGGGCTTTCCGCCGGTGCTGTGTCTACCAACTGTCGAACGTCGGCTTTAGAGACATTCTGCGGACGACCCGCCACATCTCGGCCGGGCTCCTCGCTAGCCGCACGACCGCCCCGACGCGCGAAACCGCCGAAACTCAGCAGGAGGTCCTTCAGAACACAATCTGGTTATTCGTGCCAGTGTGGGATCGAGACCTCGTTAGCCGAACTCGGTCTTCCGACGTCGGTGTTGCAACTTCCTCACTACAGGACCTATCCGATCGATAGCTTCCTGCAACCGTTCCGAGGGCTGGAGAAACGACGCCCGCACATAGCCCTCGCCATTTCCAAAGGCCGTCCCGGGAAAGACCAGGACGCCCACATCCAGCAGGCGCGCACAGAGGTCGAAGGCCGTCACACCCGTGGAGGTCACGTTAGCATATGCAAAAAGAGCCCCCCGGGAGCCACCGCAGTTCAATCCCAAGCGCATCAGCTCTTCAACCAGCACCCGACGCCGTCCACTATAGACCTGCCGCATCTCCTCCACCACCCCTTGGGGGCCTTCAAGGGCCGCCAGGGCGGCAGCCTGGGAAACAGCCGGGGCACAGATGGTCATGGTATGCTTCACCATCGCCATCGGGGGTACGATGGGGCCGGGAGCTATGAGGTAGCCTACACGCCATCCGGTCATGGCATAGGTCTTGCTGAATCCGTTGACGATGATCGTACGATCCATCATGCCGGGTTCCGCGGCAATCGTGGAATGAACGGCTCCATCGAAGACGAACTTTTCGTAGATCTCATCCATCACCACAAGCAGGTCGTGGCGGTGGGCCACCGCAGCGAGCTCTGCCATGACCTGCGCAGGGATAACCGCACCGGTGGGATTGCCGGGGGAGATGACAACGAGAGCCTTCGTCCGAGGAGTGATAGACCCGACGACATCCTCCGGTTGCATGACGAATCCGTGTTCCTCGAGGGTTCGCACGTATACGGGTAGTCCTCCGGCAAGCCTGATAGCCCTGGTGTAAGGGAGATAGTGCGGGTCCGCCAGGAGGACTTCATCACCTGGATCCAGCAACGTCTGAAAAGTAATGTAGATGGCTTCCTGGGCGCCAGCTGTCACCACAACCTGGGACGGGTCGATCTGCACGCCGTACTGACGCCGGTATTTGTTACAGATGGCCTGACGAAGGTCTTCTCGCCCCTGCCAGTGGGTGTAATGTGTGGCACCCCCTTCCAGGGCTCGCCGAGCGGCCTCGACGATGTGCGGAGGAGTGGGTAGGTCAGGATCGCCACGGCCAAGGCTGATGAGATCGGCCCGTCCTTCGGCCAACCGCAACAGACGTTCCCGCTCCCCGGCCTGGTGATAACCGACGCGAGCAGCCAGGAAATCCGTCGCGGTACGTCGAGCATCCGGCATGCTCATACGAACCCATCGCTCCGGGAGGCTAGGCGCCCCAAATGTCTCGAAGCACTCGAAGAAAGTTACCTCCCAAAATCCCCTTTACCTCGCCGTCGCTGAACCCCCGCTCGATGAGGCGACGGGTCAAGTTGGGAAGATGGGAGTGCCGCTGCAGCCCCTCAGGGTAGGGATCGTACGCTTCGGTCGGGCCCCGACCGAAAACGTCGGGACGGGTTTCACGCCACCACCGCATGCTGGACTCCGGGGGGGTCCGCCGCTGATCGAGCCACGCAGCGCACAGGTCGCTGGCGATCCCAACGTGGTCCAACCCCACCAGGTTCCCGATGTGCTCGATGTGTCGGATCACATCGTCGATCGTAGAGGGCAGCACGTCATGGGTCTGGGGATCGCGCTTTACGAGGAAGGGCGCGAAGACGACCCCAATCACCCCGCCACAACCGGCCAGCATCCGTATCTGGTCGTCGGTCTTGTTGCGACCATACGCTGGACAGACTGCGCGGGCCCCCGCGTGGGTGATGAGTACTGGGCGCCTGGCCCGCCGAAGGGCATCTTCGGTAGTTTGGTCTCCGCAGTGAGAGAGATCCACCGCGATCCGCAGGTCCTCCAAACGTCGGAGTACCTCCCGTCCAAATCCCGTCAGCGGCGCGTCCCATACTTCACAGCAGCCGCACCCCACGAAGTTCTGGGTGTTGTAGGTAAGCTGAACGATGCGGACGCCCATGTCCGCGAAGACATCAATTAACTCCAGCCGGTTGTCGAACGGCGTCGTGTCTTGAAACCCCCATATCACACCAATTACCCCATCGCGCTTTGCCGCCTCGATCTCCCGCGTGGTCCGCACGACGCGCATCAGATCCCGGCGCTGCCTCACTATTGAGGCGTAGTGGGCGATGCGGTCAATAGCTCGGACGCTGTTGTGGGGGAAGTGGGCCACAGTCACGTTCGCGGCCGTGAGGCCTCCCTGGAGCGCTTCCTGCATGCAGTAGAGGTGATCCAGGTTTCCCCAGGGCATCAGGCCATCGAACACGACAGACTCCCCGTGCAGGACGTCGGCCCGATCGACTGCCGTCTGCTGCATGATTGCCTCCTATACCGCGCAGTTATCGAGCGCCTCGGAGTCTCGGATCCAAGTGATCGCGCAGGGCGTCCCCAAACAGGTTGAATGCCAATACCACAACCATCAATGTCACAGAGGGAAAGACCACCCCGGTGGGGCTGTTCAACATGAATGTTCTGCCCCGGCCAATCATGTCTCCCCAGGAGGGTGCCGGCGGCGGGACTCCCAGGCCTAGGAAACTGAGTCCAGATTCTACGAGGATGGCAGTCCCCAACATCAGGGTGGCCTGAACAATGACGGGAGCCATAATGTTAGGAAGGATGCCGCGCAACAGGATCCTGGCTCCTCCGGCACCGACGGCCCTGTGGGCCTCAACATAGTCCGAGTCGCGAATGCTCAGCGTGGCACCGTGCACGACCCTCGCCATCCGCGAGACGTACAGGAACCCAATGACCATAACCAAATTCGCCATGCCTGGCCCAAGGAAGCCGACGATCAGAATCGCCAGGACGATGGGGGGGAAGCACAGCATGACGTCGACGAGTCGCATCGGCAGCCATTCCCATAGTCCCCGGTAGTACCCGCCCACCATCCCCAGGGTGACACCCCCCACAACGGCGATACCCACCGCACCAAATGCAATGATGAGAGACGGTCTGGCGCCGTGGATAATGCGGCTCAGGATGTCCCGGCCGAGATCGTCGGTGCCAAATGGGAAGTCCCTGCTTGGTCCCTCCAGGCGTCTAGCGGTGTCGAACGCCGTCGGAGACCGTGGCGCGAAGACCTCCGGCAGGAACGCCACTAATAGGAAGAATGCGATCACCAGTCCAGTCGCCACGAGCCGCCAGCGCCGTCGGAGGCGTCTTCCCGTCAACGCCATCACCATCGCGTCGGCTCCTACTCGTACCGGATCCGCGGGTCGAGCAGAGCGTAGAGCAGGTCTGCGAGCAGATTCACGAAGATGAAGATCAAGGAGATCACCAGGACAATGCCCTGGGCCACGGCATAGTCGCGGAATCGCACGGCCCTGAGCAGCATAGTGGCCATTCCGGGCCAGTTGAAAATATACTCGACCAGGACGGTTCTACCCAACAGCGTCCCCAGCTCCACCCCCACGAGGGCGACCACCGGTACCAGGGCGTTGGCCAGCGCGTGTCTGTACACAACGCGGCGACGGTCGAGGCCCTTGGAGCGAGCCGTCCGCACATAATCCTGCCCCAGGACCTCTAGCATCGTCGAGCGCGTCATCCGTTCTATTAGCGCCAGCATGCCGAAGCCCAACGTGGTCACCGGAAGGGTCAGCCGCCGAAAGAACGCCGAAGGATCTTCGGAGAAACCCACATAGCCCGAAGCAGGGAACCACCGGAGTTCTACACCAAAGATCAGCACCAGAAGTGTCCCAACGACGAAGACGGGCGTGGAGATCCCCAGTGCTGCGATGCCGCTCGCGATCCAGTCCAGCGGGCGGTTGCGATGCAGCGCGGCGATCACCCCAAGGGGGATGCCCAGCAGCGTCCCGACCAGCGTTCCCCCAACGACGATGTAAAGGCTTCGGGGTAGAGTCTCGGCGATGATCTCAATGACGGGCTGTCCCGTGGAGAACGCCTGGCCCAGGTCTAACCGGAAGAGCCCTCCGATCCACGACGCCACCTGCGCGTAGACAGGGCGGTCAAGCCCCAGCTGCGCCCTTACGGTTCGGAGTACCTGAGGATCCACCGCGGTCTCACTGCCGAGGATGAGAGACACGGGATCGCCGGGTAGAAGGTGAATGAGCGAACGCGCCAGGATGCCCACCAGGACCGTCAGGCCCAGGGCGGTGACGACGCGACGGGCGACGTAGGCCCTCACATCGAATGGTCCCTCACGATGACCGCCGAACCAGAGAGCAACTAGTCAAGCCAGACATTCTCCAACAGTTTCCCGGTCAAAGGCCAACCGGGCCCGCGCAGCACCTCCAGGCCTCTGACCTTCTTCCTGTAGGCGGTCGCCTGCGTCCTGAACACCAGGGGAATCGCGGGCGATTCTTTGAGAAACTCCTGCTCGAACTGCTTGTACAGGGCCAGACGCTCCTTCTGGTCCGTGAGGGAGCGGGCGCGCTCCAGCAACGCGTCCAGGCCTGGGAAATTGTACCCCGCCGGTCGGTGATACAGTGGAGCTAGTTTACTATAGTACCAAGTCATGTAGAAGTCGGGGTCTGAAAGGAACGGACCCTTGCCGTTGATGGCGAATTGATATTGCTCACGGTTGCCAAGGGCCACCCGTGTTCCCCACTCGCGCTTGTCTACGCTGATGTTGCAGCCGATGGCGTTGAGTCCAGCCTGAACGATCTCAGCTGCCACCCAGTGCATGTGATGGTCACCGCTGGTGAGAATCGTGGCCCGGAAGCAGTTAGGGTAGCCGGCTTCTCGCAGGAGCTCCCGTGCCCTGGTGGGGTTGTACTCCCAATACCCGGCGGTGTCCGGATTGTAGTACCACTGCCCTTTAAAGTGAGCCCCAGAAAGGACGCCCCCGGTGATGGGAGCCCCGTAGCCGAAGAAAGCCGCGTCCACGATGGCCTTGCGATTCACGGCGTAGCCCACCGCCTGCCGGACGCGACGATCGTTGAATGGAGGGGCCGTCACGTTGAATGTGACATCCAGAAAGGCCCAATCGGTCATGCCGATCGCGATGCCCGGATCCTTCGACATCGTTTCGATATCTTTCCACGGCAGGTAGTGATTCACGTGGATGACACCCGTCTTCAGCGCAGCGGTGCGGAGCTCCTCGTCGGGGTAAATGGTGAAGAGCACCCGATTTAGATAGGGCCGGCCCTCTTCGTAGTAATAGGGATTCCGCTCGAGCAAGATGGAGATGCCGTGTCGCCGCTCGGCAAACTTGAAGGGCCCGCTTCCCATGTGCTCCACGGCAAAGTTTCTCGGCTGGGCCATCCAGCGCTTCGACAGGATCGCGGTGTGGGGCATCGAGAGGAGCTCCCGCAGCAGGTCGGGCGCGATGGGCGCGCTCAAATGGAGCCGGAAGGTGAGATCGTCGATCACCTCCACTCGCCTGATGATCGCGAGCTGACCTCTCCAGGTTGCGCCGGTTGCGGGGGTCAGGATTCTGCCCAAACTATACTCCACATCGGCGCTGGTCAGCGGAGTGCCGTCGTGGAATCTCACGCCGCGCCGCAGCCGAACCCGATACTCGGTCGGGCTGACCATCGTCCACTGATCCACCAGGTCATTGACGATCTTCTCACCATACGTCCACTTGAACAGCGTGCTGTATACGTTGACAATCACGGTGGCGGAGTCCGTGCCGCCCCATCGATGGGGATCCAGTGGCGGCGGTTCAACCTCGAACCCCCACACGAGAGACCCTCCAACCCTGGGTTGAGCCCGAGCAACCTCGGTGGCCAGCCCAGATCCTACCAGCCAACTGCCGAGCACGAGGACGAGGATCACCGCGCCCGGCCGTCCCCGAAACCTGAGTCCTGCGCTCACAGTCGTCACCTCCGTTTCTTGCCTCAGGCGGTGCGGCGCGTCCCCCGGCCGCAGAGATCAAAGGACAAGCTCCTCCGCCAATATCTGACTGGGTGCCCGCCGCAGCAGCCCGCAGAGCTCCCTCACCCTGATATCCGGCCATCGGGCCATGGCTTCGAGCACCTGAGCCTGCGTCTGCTCGGGCACACCGATGAGTGCGCACAACCGTCGGAACTTCCCCACGATGTCGCCGTACGTCACTGGAACCTCCGGCTCTCCTAGGGCCACGTCCTTACGAACAATGGCGCTCCGCCCGTCCTTGAGCCTGACCTTCACTCGTGCGGGCCACAATACCGGGAAACTCTCATCCATGGCGGGGTCCACCACGACCCGGGTCTTCTGGATGAGGGATTGCACGTCGGCATCCTCCAACAGACGGAGGGAGGCATGCGGTTCAAAGAGCGCGTCGATACCCGCCTTCCCGTGGAGAAGCGCGACGGCCACGTTGAACTGCGCGCTGAAGCGGGGGCCGTACCAGGCGTCCCTCCATGGCGTTGGATCGTCGCAGAACGTGATGTGGCTCCAGCTCTCGATCTCGACCATGTCGATGTTTTCGGGTCGTGGCTTCAGGGTGGCCTCGATCTCGATGGCGGCGTCGATGGCCGAGTGGATGTGGCGGCACGCCGTATACATCTTGTGGGAGACCTCCTCAATCTTGAATCTCTCTCCCAGCCCGTCCAGGAAGGCCTCGGGCCTCACGATCTCGCCGTACATGGCCAGCCCATGGCGGTTTTCCAGAAAGTCCGTCGCCCCAGTGAACCCTGACTTGGCCAGCAGCGCAGCCAGCAAGCCGGAAAAGGCCGCCCGTCCCGGATTGAAGTCCTTCACCATACCGCGCTCAGGAATATGCGCGAAGTTCCCGCAGATCTGCGTGCCTGCGATGCCCAGAGCATGCTGCATCTGCTGCGCAGACAGCCCGAGGGCGACCCCGGCTGCCGCAGCAGCCCCCAGGGTGTTCACGGTCGCGCTGGGGTGCCACCCGCGGTAATAGTGGGACGGCATGAGTGACTCTCCGGCCCGCGCAGCCACGTCGTAACCGGCGACCACCGCCCGCAGCAGGGTCATTCCATCACCCCCGACCGCCTCCGCCACCGCCAATGCCGCCGGAATGACGCTGTCTCCGATGTGCGCCATGCTTCCCCGGTGAGTGTCGTCGAGTTCGGCCACATGACCCATCGCGCCATTGATGAAGGCGGCAATCAGGGGGCTCGTCGTCCGGTCTCGACCGACGATCGTACAGTCACCCGAGTCGGCCAACGTCTGGAAGAGGATACGGATAGGGCGCGCCACGGATCCGTACCAGGCGTAGCCGAAGTAGTCCAGCAAGCACGCACGAGATTTGTGTACGATCCGCTCAGGCAGGGTATCGCTGCTCAGGTTGACGACGAACTCGGAAACCCTCTTCGTCAGATCGCGAGCCGACATCTCAGCCACGCCCTCCTTCACTACGGACTCCATCAATAAACCGTGCCCTGATCTGTCCCGCATCAAGACCACTCAGGCCGAGGGTCTCTACCGTGCGCCCTTCCTGCCGAAAGTCCCGGCCGCATAGGGCCGAAGCCATCTGAATCAAGGCGTCGATGGTCGGAGTCGGGACTGACAGATGCCTGGCCAAGGAGGACCAGGGCACCAAGCCAAACGGGACATCCTCGGTCAAGTATCGGGCCCCCAGCGTCTTCGGCGCTGCCGTAGGCTGCCCGCGGCCGTAGGCGGCGTGAATCCGTTGAGAGAATGTGCCACCCGACGCGCCGTAGGCCGTCTCCAGGAATGTCCAGAAGCTGGTCGCTCTCACCCCAAGGGCGCCCGCCAAGGCCAACCTCTCACGGTCGACCAAGTCCACCAGCCGCGCAATGCTCTCAGTCACAAACTGGAAGAACGGCCGGTCTTCGCCGCGCTCGACCGAACCGATGTTGCAGAGAAACGGGGCGCAATGATAAACAGGATTCATGTTTCCCAACCCGATCTGCAAGAGACTCTCCGCGGGCACATAGCCACCGCCAGAGGGCTCCCCCAATACTGCCACGACATGGCTTGTCCTGGTGGCTGGCAACGCAGCCAGAGCAACGCTCTTCTTTTTCGCTCGGATGTCCACCCGCGCGGGACCAGCGATCCGGGAAGTGTACAGACAGGTCTCAGTCTCTGCGACGACGATACCATCAGATCCGCGCTCAGCGACCATGTTGTCGAACTCGAGAGCGCTCCCCAAACTGCCTGGCTGGAACACCACGATCTGCCCCGGCCGGATGTGCCGAGCCAGTATCTGGGAGATCACCCGGTGGCCATACGCGGGTACCGTGATCATGACAAGGTCGGCACCGGCTACGGCCACCTCCATCTCCGTGGTCAGGACCTGCGGCCTGCCGAACCCTTCAACGGCATGTCGGAGATGGATGCCACCCGCCTCTCGAATGGGTTCAAGTGAGCGCTCCGACCGGTCGTAGAGTCGGACTTCCTCCCCCTGGCTTGCCAGGATGCCGGCCAAGCCCTGCCCGGTATTCCCTGCGCCGAGAATCGCTATGGCGGAGCGGCCCACCTCATGCGCCTCCTCATGGCAGCACCGACATGCCACCACCCTTTCCAGCTGTGCCTCGCGGACGCACGGACATCAGGCTTTGCGTTCGTGCCAGGCCCCAAGAACCGGCCCGCCGCCATCCCGCGGAGCCGCCATGGCCGCAAGAGGTACCGGCTTCACGGGAGGGCGCGGGGTATCCAATGGGACGGAGTCGATCGGAATGCGCTTGGACCTGGCAATCAACCCGCTCATGAGATGCCCACAAATCCGTGACTGACACATTCCCATACCGGCACGTGTCCACAGCTTAACGCCACGAAGTCCCGGCTCCCAGCGCTTCGCGGCTGCGAAGACGTCGCCGGCCCGCACGTCTTCGCATCGGCACACGATGGTGTCATCGGTGATCAACTCGAACAGGCCTGGCCGAATCGTGGTGAGGTCTCGCAGGATGCGGGCGGGTCGGCGCGCCCGCGTCAGGGCCTGTTCAATTTCCCCTCGCCGCCTCCGATACCGTCGTCCCTCCACGAAACCCAGCTGCCGTGCCGCCTCCAGACCAGCCAGGCGGCCCTCTTCCAGCGCCACGGCCGCACCTTCCACGCCGCCTGCTTCCCCGGCCACAAGAACATCCGGCACTGAGGTTGCCTGATTTGCTTCGTGCCAGACGAACCACCCTCCCGCATCCGGTCGATAGTCCAACCGACAGCCGGCCAGGCGGGCAAGCTCCACCGACGGGACGAACCCAAATGTCAGACAGACAGCATCGACATCAAATCCCACCTCCGTACCAGGGAGTGGCCGCCACTCATCGTCAACGCGTGAGGCAACGACACGCTCCACACGGCCATCGCCAAAAATCCGCGTCGGCAGGTGTCCGCGGAAGATCCTTACACCTGCCCTTCGAACGATCGCAAAGTAGTCCAGGGCCTGGCGGACCTGTTTCCAATGAGCCAGTGCGCGCGCAGCGGAGCGCGCAGTGGACCACGTGTTCGCGGCGTCCAGAATGGCGACAATGCCGGCACCGGCCCCGATCAACTGAGCGGCGACACGGAGTTGAAATGGACCGACGCCGGCAAGGAGGATCCGTCGGCCTACAAGCACTCCCTGACCGGTGGCCAGGCTCTGCGCGCCACCCCCGGTCAGGACGCCCGGCAGGGTCCACCCGGGAAGGGCCACCGGCAGCTCTCCTGCCCCCGTCGCGAGAATGAGCTTCGCATAGGGACACTGCCAGACGGCCGTCCCATCCGTGAGGGCAAGGGTGTGATCCTGGAAGATGCTCCAGACCAGGGTACTGGTCAGGACCTCCACACCTGATCGTCGAAGCTGCGCGATCAGTTCGCGTCCTTCTTCGTACTGCCGATCAAGCCGACTCCTCGCTCCAACCGTCCATCCCGAGGGCATCTGCTTGTAGTACTGCCCGCCCAGGTCTTGCCGCTCCTCAATAAGAGTCACCTGGGCGCCCGCCAGCGCGGCTTCCAGACCCGCGGCGATCCCTGCAGGTCCACCACCGACGACCACAATCCGTCGGTCTTTCATGGTGATGCCCCTGTGGGCCTGGCTCCTGTGATGGACACACGCATCCCCTCGCGAACCGGTGTCTGACATGCAAGAACGGTACCCATCCCCTCAACCTGAACCAGACACTCGAAGCAGAGCCCAATTCCACAGAAGAGCCCCCGCGGCTCCCCAAGCTTCTGGCTCCGCCTCAGGACCATCCGGCCGCTGACCAGCAGTGCTGCGGCGATGTGCTCGCCTTCAAAGGCTGTGACCTGCACACCGTCTACCTCAAATTGCAACGGTGCCCCACGTCTGATGCGTTCGATGCGCACCGATCCACCACTCATCGTTTCTCCTCTCTCGCGGCCGCCGCTTCGGTGGTCCGACGCTCCGGTATCCGCCCTTCTGGATCAAAGCGGCAGGGATGGTAGGGCTCAATGGGAAGGGCGGTCGTCCCATCGCAGATCAGCTCGGAGAGCGCCCGACCATACATGGGGGATAGCGTGATCCCGCTGTGCCCGACCGCAACGTAGAAGCCCGGTACCTCGCGGAGTTGGCCGATGAGCGGCAGGCCATCCTTGGGCATCGGCCTCAGCCCGGCCCAGGAGCGAATGACGCGGAGATGGCGGACGGCGGGCACCTTGCGCACGGCATTGGCGGCGATCTTCGTCATGCCCGCCATCGTGGTGCGCTTGTCGAATCCCACCCATTCGTCAGTGAATCCCAGGATGAACTGCCCGGTCGTTTTCATCTGCCTGATGCCGGACATCGGGTAGCGCAGCAGCGGCGGTGCACTCTCGGTGATCAACTCCTGGCCTCGGCTGGGTTCGACGGGTAGAGGGTGCCCCACCATCTCACCGATCTTCGGGGCCTGCACGCCAGCGGCGTTAACCACGATGGGCGTGGCGATCCTCCCCCGGTCGGTCATCACAGCCGTGACCCGACCGTCCGTCCGCTCTATGTCGGTCACGGTGGTGCCCGGGAGAATCCTCACGCCCCATCGCTCACAGGCCCGGGCCAGCGCCAGCGTGTATGCAATGGGATTCAGATCACCGTCGTCCGGGCTCCAGCTTGCGCCGACGATCTCAGGGGTGATCCCAGGCTGGAGTTCATGCACCTCCCGGGCCGAGAGCATACGCCCGCGGAAGAGCGGGCTTTGCCTCTGGCGGGCAATCATCGCTTCGCCCTTCTCGTACTCCTCGTCCGTCATGCACAGGACCAGGCCGCCGTCCTGGCGGAGCTCCACATCGATGTCCAGCTCGGCAACCAGCGGCGGATAGAGGCGCGCGCTGATCAGGGAGAGCTCCATGTAGTACCATGGTTCTTTGGAGTGCACCCAGACGAGGCCGAAGTTGGCCCCGCTGGCCTCGGCCGCTGGCGCCCGTCGGTCGACGATCACGACTGCCTTCCCGCGCTTGGCGAGATGATAGGCGATGGAGTTGCCGACGGCACCTGCTCCAATGACCACGACTTCCGCTTCCAGAATGGTGCTCACGATTCTACCGCTCCCTTGAAAGCGCAGGACGCACCGGGCGCTCGGAATCAGGCGCTCCGAGCCGGCCACACCACTGCACCATTCCCACGGCTTGCTCGGACCCCAACCGGGGGGTAGCGAGACGGATGAACTTGTTTGCCACCTGGTCCCACGATAGCGGCGCGGTAGGATCGCCCGGCGGATAGGAAGCCTCCTCCGTCCAGGTCTCCCCCGTGACGGTCTCCACCGTAACCCTCGCGGGGGTACGACCCGGGAGATCGGCCCGCAGGTCCTTGTCCACGACGACGGAGATCTTGGCCATCTGGCTTTGCACCTCGCCAGCGGTGAGGCGATCTTTGGCGAACCAGTCCGGGCCGGGAGGCATGCCCAGGAGGATCATGGCTGCGGTGTACGGCAGGCTGAACTGCGCATCGTAGGGACTCGTTGGCGTGCAATCGGTGAAGTTTGTGATGCGACCGACCGACGCGATGCGGACCCTGCGCACCAGGTGGAAGGCAAGAGACCTCTGACACAAGATCCGCTCCAGCGCTACCAGCGCTGCCCCGAGATGCCAGCAGGCCGGGTAGGTCTTGTGTCCGACCTGAAGCATCTGGAATGTGGTCCCCAGGCCGTCACCGATAGCCTCTGCGGCCCAGCGATCGGAGCCTGCCATCTCCCAGAACCCACCAGGACCATCGAGCACGTTGAGGTTCCCCCGCCAGCCTGCGGCTGCCAACATGGCCGACTGCACGCCGCCAAGAGCCACCCACCCGTAGTTATTTTTGAGGGTGTCCACGGGCCGCTGGTACCAGCGACCGACGAACGGCACCGGGGCGTGGAGCGCAGCCAGCGCCAGGGCGTTCGCCATCTGTGTGGCATCCAGACCGAGGAGCCGCCCTGCGGCGGCGGCCGCGCCGAACGCCTGCCAGGTGCCGTGCCCGCGGATTCGGGCCTCTCGCTCTGCGGTGGGCCTACCGGCTGCGGCAACGCGCAGTGCCACCTCATAGCCTGCCACCAGCGCTGACAGCAGATCCGACCCGGGCACGTCCGCAGGAAAGCCCACAGGGGTCCGACCACACTCCTGTCCATGCGACCGAAGCCCTGCCACAGCCAGCACCACGGGAAGAACGGCAGCACCGGGATGACCGGCCATCGGCGCCGTGTCATCAAAGTCCAGGAGGTTGATCATGGTCCCCGCGGCATAGGCAGCCGGCCCTACAGGGACGGCGATCGAGCCGCCCGGGATGATGGCTTCGGGCGTTCCGCCGACTGCCTCAGTGCGTTCGGCGATCCACCGGCCTTCGGGAAGACTCCAGGCCCCGAGAATGCACCCGATGCCGTCGAGGAGGGATACCCGCGCCCGTTCAACTACCTCAGGCGGGAGCGCGTCGAACGCCATCCCGGCAGCGAAATGGGCCAGCCGTTCGATCGAAGATCCCGGCACCGCCGACCCCTTTTAGTGCAAAGCCTGGCGGCGGACCTCGCCGTGCTCGTAGACGATGGCGCCGCCGATAATGACCGCCCGAACCTCGGAAAGCCGGTCGGCGGTGGCGATGACCACATCCGCCAGCTTGCCAGGCGCGAGTTCACCGCGGTCGGCCAGCTTCCTGACGGCCCGCGCTGGATTGCGGCTGGCGAGCGCGATGCCCGCGGGAAGCGACACAGTCCCCGCTCTCACGACTGCCTCCAAGCCCACCAGCTGGCAGTCCCAGTATCCCCCGGCGTAGTCGGTCGCCCAGATGTCCACGAGGCCGGATGCCAAGAGGGCATGAATGTGATCAGGGGTCTCGACGAGCCGCTTGGCGCCAAAGGCATCCAGCGTGCAGACCTCGATGAAGGCCCCCAAGCGCCGTAACTCACGAGCCGATTCCAGCGACTCCTCAACGGTAAAGGTCGTGTGGTTCGTATGGCCAGCGATTAACAGCGGACCGAGGGTTGTGGCCAGGTCACGGGTCGCCCCCCACGACGGCGCGGAGTTGTGGACCAGTACCGGAAGTCCCAGTCGCCGGCCCGCATCCCCCGCCTCGGCGAATCCCTTCAGCCCCAGCTGGAACGACGGGAGCACGGAATCGCACACGAGCTCCCGCGTTTCGTCCTCGGTGAGTCTTCCGGCTAGGCCGACCTCATTCAGGACGGCCGCGACCCTGGCCCTGTCGTAGTGCGCCGGATCGATATGGCGACCCAGGACGGCCCACTTGAGGGCCTGGGCCTGGCGGGGTTCAAGTTCCACCCCGGTGCGCTCGCGCACACGCATTGGGATAAACATGTAGTCCTGACCCCCGCCCCCCAGGGTGTGCCCGGCTCCTACCTCACCGATCAGCACCGCGCCCGCGGCGGCCAGCTCTTCGGCAGTTGCCGCCCGATGTTGCTGGGTGAGCCCACGGCCATCGGCCTTGGACGCGGCCTCCAGGCTCACCGGCAAGTGGCACGTCCCGTTGAGGACGCGGAGCGGGTGCACGGCCCGCACGACCTCGACCTCCTCGGGCAGTGCAAATCCGTCGACGTTGATGACGGTGGTGGTGCCAAACCGGAGGTGCCTGTCCAGGTTGCGTACTGCCTGCTCCAGCGGGATGGCCGGAGAACCCGACGCAAAGAGCGGGCCGACCGTGCAGGCGTGCGCGTGGGTATTGATGAGGCCGGGGAACACCACGGCACCCCGCGCGTCAACAATACGATCCCGGGGTCCGCCGTTACGGCCTGGGGGCGCTGAGACCTCTGCGATCCGGCCGCCCTCAATATACACCACACCCGGCTCCAGCACCGTGTGCCCGTCTCCAGGGATAACAGCGCCGTTCTTGATAATGAGCACTCGTGGACACCTCCTACCGATCGCCCATGAGCAGGCAGTGCGGCGGTGACAGTCGGACAGCAACCCGGTCACCTTTTGTCCAGGTCACCGCGCTGTCACCGCTCACTTGGTCCACCGTTAACTCCTCGCCACCGTCCAGGGCAACGATGTAGCGGACTGTCGATCCCAGGTAGATCGTGTGAACAATCACGCCGTTATGGAAGCCCTGATCGGCTACGGCCGGAGACAGCAATTGGATCTTCTCCGGTCGGATGGCCACCATGAGCCGGTCGCCCTCCACGGACGACCCCACGGTGGCCTCCAGTGCCAGTCCACCTGCGGTGATCACCACAGCGCGGTGTTCCGTCCGGGTCTCAACGGTGCGGACCTTCAAAAGGTTGGTTGTCCCGATGAAACCGGCCACGAAGGGTGTAGTGGGTCTTTCGTAGATATCGAGCGCTGTCCCCAGCTGTTCGACGCGGCCGTGGCTCATCACCGCGATGCGATCCGACATCACCAGCGCCTCGGACTGGTCGTGGGTCACGTAGAGGGTCGTCACTCCCAGTTCCCGCTGCAGGGCCTTGAGCTCCAACCGCATGGCCTCCCGCAACTTAAGGTCGAGATTGCTCAAGGGCTCGTCGAGCAACAGCACCGCAGGGCGGGTGACGATGGCTCGTGCCAGGGCCACGCGCTGCTGTTGGCCGCCGCTGAGCTGGCGGGGGAAACGGCTCTCGAACCCTGCCAGGCGAACTTTCTCCAAAGCCTCATCCACTCGCCGGCGAAGTTCTCCTGCGGGAACCCGCCGCATGCGCAGGCCGAAGGCCACGTTGTCCCAGACGGTCATGTGGGGAAACAGGGCGTAGTTTTGAAAGACCATGGCGGTGTTCCGCTCAAACGGAGCACGGTAGTTCACGCATTCGCCGCGCAAGAATACCAGCCCGCCGGTGGGATCCACGAATCCCGCGATCATGTTGAGCGTCGTGCTCTTCCCACACCCGCTGGGGCCAAGCAGGGTGAAGAATTCCCCGCGGCTGATCTGAAGCGACACGTCCCGGACGGCCTCGACTGGCCCGAAACGCTTGGTGACTTCGCGCAGCTCGACGTCTGGGATCGTTGCCATCTCTACTGCCCGTAAAGGAACTTCGTGAAACCGCCCACGCGCTCGGCCACCGCGACCACCACCAGAACGGCGGCCAGGGAAAGAATGTTCACCGCGGCCAGAACCGGCGCCACGCCGAACTCCAGGAAGTTCATGATCCGGATGGGTAGGGTGATGACACCCGGACGGACGAGAAAAAGGGAAAGGTTCACGTTGTTGAAGGAAACGACGAAGGCGAAAGCTGCTCCCGCGAACAACCCCGGTTTGATGAGCGGCAGGGTCACATAGCGCAGCATCTGCCAGCGCCGTGCCCCCAGATTCATGGCCGCCTGCTCCAAGGTACGATCTACCCCCAGCAGGCTCACGGAGACGGTGCGAGTGACGAAGGGAATGGTTTCCATTGCATGGGCCAGCAGCAAGGCCGGAAACCCCAGCAGCCACTTGGCACCCACGACGGTGAAGAACTGCACAATGGCAACCCCCGCGACGATGGACGGGATTGCCAGCGGAGAGTGAAGCAACGCAGCGATCGCATCCCGTCCGCGGAACCGGTGCCGGACGATGGCAAAAGCACCTGCTGACCCCAGGAGGGTGGCGATGCCGGCCGACATCAGCGCTAGATTGAAGCTCACCCAGGCAGGCTCGATCCAATCCTTGACCAGGGCCGCCTGATACCATCGCAGGCTGAGGGCGCGCGGCGGGAACTCCAAATACCGCGACGCGCCCACGGAGGTCACCAGGACCACAGCGATGGGGAGGAACATGAAGGCGTAAATCGCCAGCACAACCAGCGTGAACGCCGCCCGTGGCAGCGTTCGCTCGATCATCCGCTGCACGGGCATCTTCACAGAACCGCCCCGCGCCGGTGGCCAAACCGGCCCAACAGCATGAGGGTCGTCAGAACGATCAGCAGCAGGATGACCGCCGCCGCCGATGCCAGCGGCCAGTTCAAGATGTAGAGCAGCTGGGTGTAGATCAGGGTGGACATGACCTCAACGGTCTTTCCACCCAAAATCGCAGGGGTCGCGTAGGCGCCCGCCGCGAGGGCAAATGCCAAGAAGAAGGAGCCCAGGATCCCGGGCAGGGTCAGCGGAAGCGTGACTCGCAGAAAGGTCTGTACGCGGTTCGCCCCCAGATTCTGCGCGGCCAGTTCCAGGGTGGGATCCATGGCCTGCAGCGACGCCATAATGGTGAATACACCAAAGGTGAGCAGGACATGGGTCAACCCGATGGTGACCGCCGTGTAATTGTGGACCAGCTTCAGGGGAGCGTCCAGCAGGCCCAGGCGCTGCAAGACCGTATTGAGCAGACCCTCAGGCTCCAGGATCACGAGCCATCCGTAAGTGCGCAGCACAACCCCCGACAACTCTGGAGCTAGCACCAGGGCCACGAGCACCGGTTTCCACGTGGTGCGTGTCCTGGTCAGGAAGTAGGCCACCGGATAGCTAAGGAATGTCACGAAAATGGCCACGACCAGCGACGTCCCTAGCGTACGGTAGATCACGCGCACGTAATAGGCGTCCCCCAGCAACTGCGCGTAATTCTCCAGGGTAGGCTGGTTGACGATCAGCCCGGCCTCATGGCGCAGGAGGCTCAAGACAGCGAGCAACGCCAGGGGAATGATGAAGATGATCACCAGATAGGCGGCAGGCGGCAGGGCCAGAAGCAGGTATCCGGCAAGACTCCTGCGGGGCACCGTCGCCGCAGGCATAGCCAGCGCATCACGTACTCCCGTCACGGGTGATCCTCCGGACACCCCGAAGAAGGCGCTGCTACATGGCTTGCGCCCTATCGAACCATAATCTTCTTCCAGCGCTCGGCCCACTCGGCACGCTTCTGCCCGATGTAGAGGAAGTCGGGAATCTTGAGGGTCTTCAGCTGCCGGATTGACGTCACATGGCGCTGGCTGTGCTCATGCGGGAGCACGGTGTCAACACGCGCGGTCCCCACCGTGTAGGCTTGAGCCCACTTCTCTTGCATCTCCTTGCTGAGCCAGAAATTGATAAATTCATATGCGAGTTCTTTGTTCTTAGCCCCCACCGGCACATTGAGAGTATTGATAAGCCCTACGGTCCCTTCTTGGGGGATGAGGAAGTCAATGGGCAGGCCCCGGTTCTTGTAGTAGTGGGCGCGCCCATCCCAGTAGGGCAACAACCAGGCTTGGCCACGTTCGAAGTACGGCACCATGTCCGCCGAGGATTCGATCACTGCCAGGGCGTTGTCCCGGAGCGCAGGGATCTGAGCCCAGCCGGGTTCGAGGTTGTGCTGATCTCCCCCGTTCATATATGCGGCCATGAAGAGGAGGTAGACGGCCAGGATGTTCCCGATGTCAGGCACGATGATGCGCCCCTTGTACTTGGCATCCCACAAGATTCGCCACGACGTCGGGGGAGGAGTGATGTTCCTGGTATTGTACATGAGGGACATGTACTGGAGCTCCTGGACCGCTCCGCAGGGGCCGGCACCGTTTCGCACTTCGTGGTAGATGAACTTCTGATTGGGGACCCGATCCTCGGAGAGCCTCTCCAGCAGTGCCATCTGGCACCCGATGATGCTCTCTGGCGCCGTCATCACCACCACGTCCCAGCCCGGATCACCTCGGGTGGCGCGGATCTTGGCGAAGTCTGCGGAGGCGGAGCCCGTGGGATCGTAGACGATCCGGACATTGCGCGCCTGTTCAAAGGGCCGGAGGATCGCCGCCTTGATGATCTCCTCGTATTCACCCCCATAGGCATTGACCACGAGTTCCCGGACGGCACCCGCTCTGACCAAAGGGACCAGACCACCCGCCAACACGACCATGACCGCGACAGTAGCTGCCCGCCACTTCATCGCACTCCCCCCTACCAGGTCCTGATGCCTCCTCTGCGACGGCTCTCCCCGGGCCGACCGGCCGTGGGGACAGGATGCAGGTACTCATCGAGCGTGGCAATGCACTGCATTACGCCGGCCGCCGTTGCTTGCCCGTGGCGCTCGGCAATGGTGCGCGCTCTCTGGGCGTCCCGCGCACGCAGGGCCGCCAGCAGCGCCTCGTGGTCCTGCAGGACGCTGTGCAGCAGCTGTAGATATCGCTCCAGAGACTCTGGGCTCTCGGAGAACAATGCCAACGCCGCAAACCGATACCGCTCAATGAAGGTCCAGACTTGGCGGTGCAGGGTCCGAAAGATATGACTGCCGGCGATTTCGACCAACAGGTCGTGAAACTCCGAGTTGCAGCGCATGACGGCACGGACGTCTTCCTGTTTCAGAAAACTTCGGGTGGCGGTCAAGGTCGCATCGAGGGTATCCAGCTGTGCAGGCGTGGCGACGTCCACTACCCTGGACACCACCAGGGCATCAACGGCGCTCCGGCACTCGTAGGCATCAGCGATATCGCGCTTGGTAATGGGGTAGATCACGAATCCCGAGCGCGAGTCGCGGTAGACAAGCCCTTCGCGCTCGAGCTTGAGCACGGACTCCCTGACCGGCGTCCGGCTCACACCGAGACGCTGTGCCAGCTGGCTCTCGTGCACTCGCTCGCCGGCAGGTAACTCGCCGGACAGGATAGCCTCGCGAAGCCGCCGGTGGACTTCCTCGTAGAGATTCTGCCGTGTTACCGTCTGCAGGCGCGCGGTATAGCCTAGCACCATTGTGGCATGCATAATACAGCATTATAATGCAAAATGCAATACTCAAGTGCGCGGCGCACTTCCCCTTACCGTAGTCCGGCCAATGGGAGGCGGCTGGGTACGTGGGCCAGGGCCTGGCCCACGCGAACGCCTGGAGGGGCAGAACGAGGTGGTGCCCCCAGCGGGATTCGAACCCGCGTTGCCGGCTTGAAAGACCGGTGTCCTAGGCCTGCCTAGACGATGGGGGCGCCGGCCTCCCGTAGTATAGCACGCCCGTCCGAGCCGCCGGACTCGGCCTACCCATCAGCTAGCGCGGCAGCCAGCGCAGGATGAGAGCCAGGAGGATCATGCCCACCACGCTGCCGACGACCAGCCACTCGAGCCGCTCGTCCGCCCGGATCCTGTGGAAGACGTCGCGGAGTCGCCACATTGTGCGCGCAACCCGTCCTTTCGTGTTCTCACCGCCGCCGGATGCGGCCGGTCCACCCGGGCCTCAAGCTGCCGTGGGAGCCGGCGGCCTACCATGGCCCGCGGACGGCGCCGCCGTCCACCTGAAACGTCCCCCCGGTGATGAAACTGGCGCGCTCGGAGACCAGGAACACGGCCAGGTTGGCAAACTCGACCGGCTGGCCCAGCCGTCCCATCGGGATCTGGGAGAGCCACAGGCGGCGCTCGGCCTCCTCGAAGGTGATCCCGTCGCGCTCGGCGTACTGCCGGGTGAGGTCCACCAGCCGGTCGGTGGCGATGGGCCCGGGGCAGAGCGTGTTGACCAGGATATTGTGCGGCGCCAGTTCCAGCGCCTGGGTCTTGGCCAGCCCGACCACCGCCAGGCGGACAGCGTTGGACAACGCCAGGTCGGCCAGCGGCTGCTTGACGGTGAACGAGGTGACGTGGAGGATCCGCCCCCAGCGCTGCCGCTGCATGGAGGGGATCACCGCGCGGGACAGCCGCACCGCCGACATCAGCAGCGCCTCCACCGCAGCCTCCCACTGATCGTCGGTCAGCCCGACCGCGGGGCCGGACGGCGGCCCGCCGGCATTGGTGACCAGAATGTCCACGCGCCCCCACTGCTCCAGGGTCTGACCGACCAGGCGATCGATGTCGGCCGCCCGGCTGACGTCGGCGCACACGGGCAGCACCTCCCCGCCGGCGGCGGCGACCCGACGGGTGATCTCGGCGGCGGTAGTGCGGACGGCGCCCTCGGTGCGCGCACAGATGACGACCCGCGCGCCCTCACCCGCCAGACCCTCGGCGATCGCGCGGCCCAGGCCCCGGCTCGCGCCCGCGACGATCGCCACCCTCCCCCGCAGTCCCAGATCCACTGCGCCGTCCTCCTGTCTGCGGAATCCAGATCACGCTGCGGCGGAATGCGGCCAGACGTGACTTGGCCACCGGGACGTGGGTCTCCTCCCCACCGTCCAGCAGGAGGCTGTGCGCATGCCGGGACCACGGGACGAGCGCGCGGATCCTCCGAAGGTTGACGAGGTACGCGCGATGGGTGCGCAGGAAGCCGCAGGGGGCCAGGAGGCGGTCGAGGCGGTCGAGCGGCG
>JAVKID010000053.1:0-21113 GCA_031459655.1 Candidatus Fervidifonticultor octavus
CCCCCACGCTGTCGAAGAAGTGCGGGAGGCCCGCCTCCCGGGCCCACGCGCGGGTGGTGGCCAGAATCTCGGCGTGGCGGAGGTTCGCCGCCGGCGTAAAGTGGTCGACGGCCAGCACGATCCGGGAGCGGTCCCACAGGCGGCCGCCCAGGCGCTCCAGCGTCGGCGCGATGCGGCGCGGCCCCGAGGAGTCGTGCATGGCCGCCAGGTCCACGCCGGCCCAGACCTCATCGCCGGGCACCACGGACGGCAACCCCGCCGCGCGGGCGATGATCTTCTCGGTGAGCGTCATGGGCGGCACGGGGACGTCTGGCGTTCCAGGTAATGGAACATCGTTTCAAAATTCTGCGCCCGACCGCCGCTTTCCTCCCGGCCGCCGCAGGGGCCCGTCGCCCCGGAGGCCGCGTCGCCGAGGCTCGCTAGCGATGGAGCCGGCTCTTGGCGGCGAACTGCCGCTCGTACAGCGCCCGCAGGTGGGCCAGCGTCGTGGCGACCTCCGGGCCTTTGTCGTCCCGGATCCGCGTGATCCGGGCAAACCGCAGCGCGAAGCCCGACGGGTACTGCGGGCTCCGCTGGATCTCGTTGTAGGCCACTTCGACGACGATCTGCGGCCGGACCGTCACGGTGTAGCCATCGTCGCGGACCTTGAGGGCCTGGAGCCTGGCCGTCATCGTCCGGAACTCGTCGTCGGACAGCCCCTTGAAGGTCTTCCCGACCGGCGCGAAGCCCCTGGCGCCGTCGGCGACCGCCAGATGGTAGTTGGACAGCCACCCGCGCCGCCGGCCCGAGCCCCAGTCGGCTGCGACGATCACGCAGTCCACCGTCTCCGCGGGCTTCACCTTGAACCACCGCTTGCCGCGGCTGCCCGGCGTGTAGGGGCTGTCCGGCGCCTTGGCCATGACCCCCTCGTGGCCGGCCGCCAGCGCCTCGGCCAGGAAGGCCTCCGCCTCTTCGACGTCGCCCGTCACGACCCTCCGGGCGAGGTACCGCCCCCCGGTGACGCGTTCCAGGGCCGCCCACCTCGCCTCATAGGGCTCGTCGATGAGCGCCCGGTCATCCACCAGGAGGCAGTCGAAGAGGTAGAGGACGAGGGGGATCTCGCGGGCCGTGGTCTCCACCTCGTGGACGCGCCGGAAGCGGCGCATCAGGTCCTGGAAGGGCAGCGGCCGGCCGTCGGCCCCGACGGCCACCACCTCGCCGTCGAGGATCAGGCGATCGGCCCGCAGATCCCTTCGCGCGATCTCGGCGACCTCGGGGAGGCTGGCCGTCACCTCGGTGAGCCGCCGGCTCCAGATCCGCACCTGCGCATCCTGTTTGTGCAGTTGGATCCGCGCGCCGTCGTATTTGAACTCCAGCGAGGTCCTGCCGCCGTGAGCCTCAAACACCTCGGTGAACTCCGACGCCAGTTCGGCCAGCATGGGCAGCAGCGGGACGAACAGGCGCACGCCGACCTGCCGCAGGCCGTCGGCCCCCTCGGTCAATGCGATGCGCGCCACTTCGGAGAGATCGGAGAGGTGGAGCGCCGCGCGCCGGACCAGGGCAGGATCGGCGCCAGCAGCCCGGGCGACGGCCTCCTGGATCAGCCCGTCGTGCAGCCCGATGCGCATCTCGCCCAGCAGGATCTGACGGAGGATGCGCTGCTCGGCTTCGGTGGCGCGGCCGAAGAGGGCGCACAGGCGCTCGGCCTTGGCCCGCTTCGACCCCGGGCCCGAGGTTTCGGCGACCGCCTCGAACCCGCGGACGACATCGCGCAGGGAGAGGACCGGGGTTTGTGGAGGCGACCCGACGGCCTCGACCACCTCCGCCAGCGTCGCCCAGCTCACCTCGAGCACCCGCGGGTCGGAAGCGGGAAACGGCCGCCCGGTCAGGAACGCCACCGCATGCGGGATGTCGTCCGGCTCCAGCCGGCGCAGGAACTCGGCGGTCAGCGCCGTCTTGGTCAGCCGGCTCCTGGTCGCCGTCAGGTCGGCGCAGAGGGCGGCAAACTCCGCGAGGGTCACCGTCATCCATTCTAGCGCCTTGCCTCGGCATGGCGCGCCTGCCCGCGGCCCGGCCTGCGGCACCCCGGCAGACAGCATCCTGGTATCATGGGAGGCGGTGACCAGCATGCGCATCCTGGCCTGCGCCGACCTGCACGGGAAACCCGAACGCATCGCCCGCGTGCGGGCGCTGGTGGCCGAACACGCCCCGGACGTCCTGCTCCTCCCCGGCGACCTGACCCACGTGGACCAGGGCGCAGACGCCCTGGACCTGTTGCGCACCCTGCCCATCCCGGTGCTGGCGGTCCCCGGCAACATGGACGGTTCCCGGGCGCTCGATGCGATCCGGCGCCATGGAGGGCTGGCGGGACCGAAGCCGCTGGTGCTTCTGGGCATCTCGTTCGGCGGCCCTGCGGCCACCGAGCCGTGCGACGTCCTGGTGACGCACGAACCGCCCCAGGGCACGCTGGACCGGGTGTCGATGGGGAAGCATGCCGGGTCGCGCCGGGTCCTGGAGTTGCTGATGCGCCTGCGCCCCCGCGTGCTGACCTGCGGCCACATCCACGAGTCGCCGGGCGTCGAGCGCGTCAGCGGCACGCTCGTGGTCAACTGCACGATGGGCGATGGCAGGACCGCCGGGGCGTTGATCGAGGTCACCGGGGACCGGGTGGATGCCCGGCTGCTCGGCATCGGCTGACCGGCGCCCGCAGGCGCCGGAGGGTGAGCACGCGGTCGTCTGCACGGTCGGGACCAGTACGCGGTCCCTCGATGAGTTCGTCGCGCTCCTGACCGCCCGCGGCATCGACCTCTGCCTGGACACGCGACGGTTCCCTACCAGCCAGCGCTTCCCGCACTTTGCGCGGGCACCGCTGGAGGCCGCGCTTCGGGCGCAGGGCATCGAGTACGTCTGGATGGGGCAGACGCTCGGCGGGTACCGGACAGGCGGCTATGAGGCGCACATGGCCACGCCGCTGTTCCGGCGGGGCCTGGAGGAGGCCGAGGCCCTGTTGCAGGCCCACCGCGGCGTGATCCTGTGCAGCGAGCGGTTCCCCTGGCGCTGCCACCGCCGGTTCATCGCCCGCGCCCTGGCCGAACGTGGGTGGCGGGTCGTCCACCTCATCGACCGCGACCGGACGTGGGAGCCGAAGGCGGCAGGGCGCCGCGCGTGAATGCGACGCATGCACGGCCGCGTGGGCGTGCCGGCGTGCTCGCCGGTGACGTGATGCTCCGCTCACGCCTCTGGCGGGTCATGCCCCACGCTGGCCCTGCACTCGGTGGAATCCGTCCAGGGCCCGGTCGACGAAGGCCTCGGCACTCCCCAGGTAGGCGGCGACATCGAGGGCCTGCTCGATCGCTTGGGGCGACAGGATCGCGCGGATCTGCCGGTCCGATCCGGCGACCTCCCGGAGCGCCGCGCCAGAGCCCACGGCCCGATCGCAGAGCCGCTGGACGATCTGGTAGGCCTCATCCCTGCCGACGGACGGGATCAGGGCCGTCGTGAGCGCCTCGGCCATGATGAGCCCGTGCGCCTGGTCCAGATTGACGCGCATCCGCTCCGGGTCGATCCGGAGGCTCCCGAGGGCCCGCCAGACCCACTCCGCCGCCCCCGAGGTCCGCAGGAAGAGTGCGGGGACGGCCTCCCACTCCGCCTGCCAGCCGCCGGCGGCCCGCTCGTGCTCCTGCACGCCGGCCGAGAGGAGCACGGAGACGAGTCCGATCGCCAGGCGGGCGCAGGCCACCGCCGCCACGGCCTCGACGGGATTGCGCTTCTGGGGCATCGTCGAGGAGCGCCCCGAACCGGCCTGAGCCCCTGTGGAGACTTCGCCGACCTCCGTCTGGCACAATAGCGCGATGTCGGTCGCCACCTTCGCCATGGCGGAAGCGACGAGGCCCAACAGCCCCGCCATCTCCCCGAGCCTGTCCCGCTCCGCATGCCAGGGGAGGTCGGGGACGGCGAGGTCGAGTTCACGCGCCAGCAGTTCCATGACGCGGACCCCCCGGCTCCCCAGGGAGGCCAGCGTCCCCGCCGCTCCACCCAACTGCACCGCCAGGACCCGCGCCCGGACCTCCCGCATCCGCCCGATCAGTCGCGTCGTCATCGCCAGCCACCGGGCGGCCTTCAGGCCAAAGGTGATGGGCACCGCGTGCTGCAGCAGGGTGCGGCCGGCCATCGGTGTGCGGCGATGGCGCTCGGCAAGGTCGGCACAGAGCCCTGCGACCTCGAGCAGGCGGCGCTCCAGGAGGTCGAGACCGTCCCGCATCTGGAGGACCATCGCGGTGTCCACCACGTCCTGACTGGTGGCGCCCCAGTGCACGCACCGGCGGGCGTCGCCCCCGACCAGCCCGGTCAGCGCGCGGACGAGGGGGACGACCAGCGTGCCGGCGGCCGCCGCGTCCCGATACAGGGATGGGACGTCGAAGCGGTCGGCGCGGCAGGCGGCCGCGATGGCCTCGGCGGCGGCCTGCGGGATGAGGCCTGCCGCGGCCTCCGCGCGCGCCAGGGCCGCCTCGAAGTCGAGCATCTTCTGGATCAACGACGGACCGGAGAAGACCGCCGCCATCTCCGGCGACGCGAACATGGCCGCCGCGAGATCGGTCACGACGGAGCCGCTGCGGGAGCCGACCGCGCCACCAGGTCACGCAGCACCGCCAGCTCGTGTGCCGACGGCGGCGGGGTCTCTTCCACGGTCGGGGCGAACCGGACCGGCCACCCGGTCTGCGCTGCCACCTCCTCGCGCCGCACACCCGGGTGCATCGAGGTCACGACGAGTTCCCTGGTCTCGGGATCAGGGCGCAGCACGCCCAGGTCGGTCACCACCAGGGTGGGGCCTGCCGTGCGGATGCCCAGGCGCTGCCGGTGGTCGCCTCCGGTCCCGTGGCCAAAGGAGGTGATGAAGTCCACCTGCGGGACGAACGTGCGCGGGGTCTGCGAGACGATCACGAACACCTGGCGGCAGTGGCTGGCGATCTCGGGCGCGCCCCCCGCCCCGGGCAGTCGGACCGTCGGCCGCCCGTAGGATCCGATCACCGTCGTGTTGATGTTGCCGAACCGGTCGATCTGCGCCGCGGCGAGGAAGCCGACGGTGATCCGACCACCCTGCAGCCAGTAGGCGAACAGCTCCGGCACCGGCACGGTGGTCAGCGCGGTCTGGCAGAGTTCGGGGTCGCCGATGGACAACGGCAGCACGTGGGGCTTGGTCTCGATCGTCCCCGACTCGTAGATGAGCGTGATGTCCGGGGCGTGGGTCAACCGGGCCAGGTTGCACGCCGCCGACGGCAGCCCGATGCCGACGAAGCACACATCATCGTTGGAGAGGGCGCGGGCCGCCGCCACGATCATCATCTCCGACGGGGAGCAGTCGGCGGCCGCGCCCATGCTATGCGCTCCCCGGGACGCGGACCCCGCCGCCGGATCGGAGCACGTGCTCGCGCATCCAGGCCAGGAAGGCCTCACGGTCGCGCGAGATCCCGTCCCAGGCCGCGTAGAACGCGTTGTCGCGGCCGTAGTAGCCGTGGGCATAGGACGGCCGGGCGCCTCCCGGCGCTTCCACGATGGCGTCGACCGTCCACGACGGGAGCACCACGGCGTTGGGGCCGGACGCGCGCAGGTCGTCGACGATCTCTTCCACGGTGACGACCGCCCGGGAGGCCGCCAGCACCACCTCTTTCTGCACGCCGACGATGCCTTCGATGAGGACGTGGCCGCGCCGGTCCGCCCGCTGGGCGTGGATGACGGCCACATCGGGCCGCAGGGCCGGGATCGCCGCGAGCCGCGCGCCGGTGAACGGGCAGTCGATGAACCGGACGTTGGGATTGACCCGCGCCAGGTCGGTCCCCAGGTACCCGCGGAGGATGGCGCAGGGCAGCCCGGCCGCGCCGGCGGCGTAGGCCTGGGCCATGCCGGCGTGGCTGTGTTCTTCCAGGTCGAGGGGACGGGGCCAGCCGTGCTCGACCGCATCCCGCAACCGGTGGAGCGAGCCCACGCCGGGATTCCCGCCCCACGAGAAGATGAGTTTCCGGGCGCAGCCCATCCCGATGAGCTGGTCGTAGATCAGGTCGGGCGTCATCCGCACCAGCGTCAGGTCCCGCTTCCCCTGCCGGATGACCTCGTGGCCGGCGGCAAAGGGGATCAGGTGGGTGAACCCCTCCATGGCGACGACATCGCCGTCCCGGACATACTCCGCGACGGCTTCCGAGAGGGAAAGAAAGCGGGCCTTTCGTCGGATGCGCTCGGCGGCCTTCAAGGCTCGAAGAAGACCGTCTCGCCGTCGCCCTGGAGGACGATGTCGAACCGGTAGACGACCTTCCCTTCGGTCGGGAGCCGCCTAGCCAGCAGGGTCGCCCGGCGGTGCTCCGGCACCAGTCGCAGCACCGGGTCGGCGGCGGTGGTCGGATCATCCTCGAAGTACAGGCGCGTGAAGAGATGGTCGAGCATGCCGCGGGCACATACCGCGAGGTTGATGTGCGGCGCCTGGACGGTCTCCCCGCGATACGGGACCGGGCCGGGCTTCACCGTCTCGAACCAGAAGGCGCCCCCCTCCTCGGTCCCCGACCGGCCGAAGCCGACGAAGGTGGGGTCCAGGGGAACCGGCCGTTCATCCAGCGGATGGCGGTAGCGGCCGGCGGCGTTGGCCTGCCAGATCTCCACCAGGGCGTCCGTCACCGGCGCGCGGTCGCCGTCATAGACAGTCCCTTCGATCCGGATGCGCTCCCCCTGCGTCTGGGCGCTCACCAGGACGTTGCCTCCCCCCTGCAGGAGGCCGCCGTGGAAGAAGGGCCCGATAGTCTGCGAGGGGGTCAGGCGCATTCGGCTCATCGAGCTGGGTCGGGGTCCCCGAAAGGCTCGAACGGCACGGCGTGTGGCCCTCGGAGGACGATGTCGAACCGGTAGCCCAGCGCGAATCCGGGCTGGGTGACGTCGTGCGCGTAGCGCGCCACCAGGCGCTCCCGCGCCGCCTCGGGCACCGCGTTGAGGATCGGGTCCAGCGCGTGGAGCGGGTCGCCCGGGAAGAACATCTGCGTCACCAGACGGGAGCCCCACGACGGGCCCAACAGGGAGAAGTGGATGTGGGGCGGCCGCCAGGCGTTGGGATGGTTCTCCCAGGGGTACGCGCCGGGGCGGATCGAGATGAACCGGTAGACGCCGTCGCCGTCGGTGAGGCAGCGGCCCCATCCCAGGAAGTTAGGGTCCAGCGGTGCGTGGTGCTGGTCCACCTTGTGGCGGTAGCGGCCGGCCGCGTTCGCCTGCCAGACCTCGACCAGCGTGCCGGCCACGGGCTCCCCCCGCTCGTCGAGGACGCGGCCGGTCACGATGATCCGCTCCCCGATGGCCTCGCCCCCGGTGCCCATGTTCCGGGTGAGGTCGGCGTCCTCAGCACTCAACGCGCTGACGGCCGGCCCCGGGCCGGTGAGCTCCGAGAGCGTGGCCGGGAGCGGGATCAATGGCTGGCGCGGCGACCGCTTGACCGTCGCCCGGTACGCCTCGTAGTAGTACGGGGGGAACGTCTCAGCCTCTCGTCGCGTCAGGTGGGTCATGGTCTCTCGTCCCTCCGACCCCCAACTCGGCCTTGGCCATGGTGAAGGCCTGGTTGGCCGCAGGCACGCCGGCATAGAGCGCGACGTGAAGCAACGCTTCAGCGATATCCCTGGGGTCCACCCCCACGTTCCGGCTGGCCCGCAGGTGGAGCGCGAGTTCCTCGCGTCCGAGGGCGGCCAGGATGGCGATGGTGAGCAGGCTGCGGGTGCGCCGGTCCAGCCCGGGGCGCGCCCACACCGTCCCCCAGGCCACCTCGGTGATGAACCGCTGGAAGTCGGCGTCGAGGTCGGTCTGCTGGGCGTCGGCCCGGGCCACGTGGTCCGCGCCGAGCACTTCGGTGCGGATCTTCCTCCCGACCTCGTACCGCGACTCCATCACGGACCCTCGGAATCTGCCATCGCGCCGCGAGGCCACATTCTTCTCCAGACGCCCTCGGCCCTCCTGGACGTCACGAGGCCGTGCCGCGCGCCGCGACGCGCCGCACCAGGTAGGCCCACGCCTGGCGGATCAGATCGGGCGCATAGCAGTGCGCCCGCTTGGCCAGCGCCTCTTCATCGCTGGACCAGCTCTGCAGTGCGCCGGCGGCCATGGCCAGCAACTGCTTCCGGCAGGCCCGCTCCAGCAGGATCGCGCCCACGACGGCCGACTCCACGTCGGCTCCCGCGGTCACGATCCCGTGGTGCACCATCAGCGCCGCGTTGCGGCCGCCCAGGGCGGCGGCCAGGGCTTGGCCCAGGTCCCGCGTGAGGATGAGATCGCCGGTCTTGGCAAACCGCGCGATGTCGGGAGGCACGAACAGCGTGCCTTCGTGGGAGATGGGCCGCAGCGGCTGCGCCAGGGCCGCGAAGGCGACGGCGTGCGGCGCGTGGGTGTGGACGACGCTGTGCACGTCCGGACGCGACCGCATGATCTCCGTGTGAATGGGCCACTCGGCGTGGCGCCGGCCCTCGCCGGCCAGCACCTCTCCTCCCCACCCCACCAGGAGGACCCGCGCAGGCGTGACCTCCTCGAACCCCCAGGTGGCCGCCTTCATCCACACGCCTCGGCCCTGGGGGTCGCGCACCGAGACATGGCCCCACACCAGGTCGCCGTGGTCCTCCATGGCCAGCACCTGCGAGGCGGTGGCTACCCGCTGTCGGAGATCGTCATCCCGGGAGACGATCACCCGCTCCCTCCAGCCGCCGCGTCCGCCTGCACCGGCCGTCGATAGAATGCCTCCTCCATGCGGCTGGAGGCTCCTTCGGCGCGCAGCGCCGCCTCCCACTCCCGCCGGAGGTGCGGATCCTCGTCCCAATAGGGAATCGCGTTGCCGCCTTCCTCCAGGTGCAGCGCGTTCCTGTCCAAGACCTCTTCCCCCGGCCGGCCGGGTTCGCGGCCGGTCCCCCGACCGAAGGGTCCGAACCAGGCCATCAACCGCAGCGGCCCGGGACTGACCCCGAAGTGCTGATGGAACCACTGGCCGCCCATCGGGGCCGCGCTCACCATGCCCACGGGTTCGTAGTCCTGGCGCACGACCCGGTGGGACTGCCCGGTCTCCCAGGGCCGGGTGCCCACCTCACGGGGCCAGGCGTAGGTGTACCCCTTGCCCGCCAGGCAGATGAGGACCGCCGCCGACTCGTGGGCGTGCGCTTTCGAATAACGGCCCGGCTCGTGCTGGCCGATCCAGAGGTAGAAGACATTCCGATCCAGGTGGGGCTCCAGACGCCGGAAGCCCGGCGAGCGGCGGTTGTCCAGCGGCAGCGGACAGGTGATGGCGTTGGGGACGATGTTCGTCCGCACCATGGCGAGCCCCCGGTGCGGGTCCGGTTCGATGTCGTGGAGATTGGCCTTGAAATAGCCCCCCTCCGCATCGTACCGGTCGCGGAAGACATACGGGCAGTTGAAGACGAATCCGGCGTCCCCAAAGAGGTTCAGCACCGTCGGCGCCGTGGTGCCCACCAGGAGAAGCGCCGCTCCGGAGGACATGGCGTTGATCAGCCGGTGGTGCGTGTTCAGCGGGATGGTGAACAGCGACCCGGGCTGCCACTCGACGATCTCGCGGCCGGCGTCGTGTGACGCCCACACCTCGGCGGCACCCCGTCCCTCCACGACGAAGACGACCTCTTCGTAGAGGTGGCGCTCCACTGCCAGCGCCCCGGCCGGAGGGATCTCGACCACGTAGGCCCCCCAGAGACCTTCGGTCCCGTACAACTGAATGAACGTCCCCCGCCCGCCCATCCGCCGCCAGGGGCCCAGCGGAAGGTCCTGCACCCGACGCACCCCGATGCCTCGGTAGATCGGGATGCCCTCGGCCTCCATGAAGACATCGTAGGGCGAAGGCGGGCGCTTCCATCGGCCGAACCCGGCGCGCTCGTCTCCGGACGGCTCGCGCCAGGCGCGGACCCTCCCCATCCCCTCGAGCCCGGCTTCGGGCCTCATCGCACGAAGAGCCTCCAGAGGATCCCATCCGCGAACGGGATGTGCAGCAGGTTGACGAACAAGAGGGTGAAGCCCAACCAGGCAGACGCCGCCAGGAGCAGCGCGGTGATCCATGACTCCCCTGCCTGACCGCGCAGGTAGGCGAAGACGAAGAGCGGGACGGCCCGAGGAAAGCCGATCAGGAGCACCCCCAGGTAGAAGCCCCCCATCCAGGTGATGACGGCGGCCGTCCGGCGCCCGGCGACCCTGGGCGGGACCTCGGTGGACAGCGTCACGTCGACCGCCTCATGGCGCTCGTCCTCGCGCCCGCGCAGGCTGAGCACCGTTTCTGCGATCGCCAGCGCCAGTAGGGGGATCCCGACGACGCGCGGGTAGAGTGCCGTCTTGATGGGCCATCCCGTCGTCTGCGCCAGAGCCCACGCCGCCAGCAGGGTGACGCCGCCGGCAAAGAGGACGCGGCCGTCCGGCCGTCCGAACCGCCTCACGGAGGCACCTCCCCGATCGCGACCCGGCGGTACTGGACCAGCGCGGACACGATGACGCCGACGGTCAGCAGGAGCAGCGCGACGACCACGGGCCGGACCAGCCAGACCGCGCCGTAGCGCGCCACTGAGATCCACAGGTAGCGCTCCGCGATCTCGCCGAGGACGAAGCCCAACACCAGCGGGGCCCGCGGCCAGCGAAAGCGCACCATCAGGTAGCCCAGCCCGCCGAAGAGCAGCATCACGGCCATGTCGCCGGGGCTGTTGTTGGCCGTGTAGGCCCCGATGAAGGTGAGCAGCACGAGGAACGGAATCAGCACCGCGCCGCGGATCGCGGTGAGCCGGGCCAGGTGGTTGAGGAAGACCAGACTCCCGCCCACCGCGACCACGTTGGCGAGCACGATGGTCCAGACCATCGCCAGCGTCACGTTCAGGTGCTTGGTCAGCATGTCCGGGCCGGGTGTCAGGCCGACCAGGAGAAAGGCGCCCAGCAGGATCGCCATCGCGGAGCTTCCCGGCACGCCGAAGGCGATGGTCGGGACGAGGGCGCCTCCCTCCTTCGAGTTGTTGGCGGCACCCGGCCCCAGCACACCCCGCACGTCCCCCTTGCCGAACCCGTCCCGATCGGCCCCCGGGCGCGCGCTCTGCACGGCGTGGGCGTAGGCGACCCACTGGGCCACCCCCCCGCCGAGTCCGGGGATGACGCCGATGTAGGTGCCGATGATGCTGCAGCGGACGGTGAGCCAGAAGTGCCTGAAGGTGTCCCGAACGCCGGAGGCCACGCCCGACAGCCGGCCGATCGGGGCGTCGCCGGCGATGGCGGTCCCGCGGACGGCCAGGTCGATAATCTCCGGGATGGCGAAGAACCCGACCAGGACCGGCACCAAGTCGAGTCCGTCCCAGAGGTAGAGGGAGCCAAGCGTGTAGCGGAAGTTGCCCGCCTGCGGGTCCTGGCCGACCGCAGCCAGCAGCAGGCCCAGGGAACCGGCCAGGAAGCCGCGGAGCATCGCCCGGGGTCTGCGGCCGCTCAGCGAAGCGATGAACGCAATGCCGAGCACGGCCAGCATGAACAGTTCGGGCGAGCCGAAGGTGAGGACCAGCGGACGCACCACGGGGATGGCCAACAGCAGGGCCCCGGCGCCAACGATCGCGCCGACCAGGGAACTGGCCAGGGCCGCCCCCAGCGCCCGGCCAGCCTCTCCTTTCTTGGCCATGGCATGGCCGTCAAGGATCGTGGCAGCCGTGGTCCCCTCGCCGGGAATCCCGAAGAGGATGGAGGTGATGTCACCGGTGGTCGCCACCACCGAGTGCATGCCCAGCAAAAAGGCGAAGGCTTCGACCGGCTGCATCCGGTACACGAACGGCAGCATCAGGGCCAGCGTGGTCCCCCCGCCCAGGCCCGGCAGGAGCCCCACCCAGAAGCCCGCGCCGACGCCGATAAGCATGAAGCTTAGGACGTCCCACTGCACCACCTCGAGGAAGGCCCTGAGGAAGGCCTCGACCAGCACGGCCCGCCCTGAGTCAGTCGAACTTGTAGAACTGGCTGAAGACCCTGATCACGTCAGGAGGCGCGCCCAGCACCTCGCGGATGGTCCGCAGCGCCTGGTCCCCCGGCGTCAGCTTGATCTCGAAGCCTGCCCGCTCGGCCTCCGCCAGGAACTCACGATCCGCCGTCATCCGCCGGAACGCCTCCCGGTAGGCGTCGACGAACTCCGCGGGGGTAGCCGGCGGCACCACAAAGGGGCGGCCCACGACCTCGGGGACCGAGCGCAGGCGCATCACGGCCTTCGCCCGCGGATCCTCGCTCAGATCTTCGTCGACCGGCAGCCGCTCGATCGCCGGGACGGAGGCGTGGCCCCGCACGATGGGACGCACCAGGCCGCGGTCGATGAACGGTTTGATGGACGAGTAGGACCCGGCGCGGCCGTCGGCCTCCTTCCGCTCGATGGCCAGCATGATGTCGCCCGAGGAGCGGTAGCCGCTGATGATCCGAAGGTTCATCCCGGCGAAGGCCTTGAGCAGCAGCGGGAAGTCGTAGGTGCTGGCCCCCGGCCCGGTGGCACCCACGACGACCGCCGGGTCGGCGCGGCGCAGGTCAGCGGGGGTCCGGTAGGGGAGATCGGCCCGGATGGCCAGGATGGTCGTCTCGGTGGCCGGGCTTCCCACCCAGCCGAAGCGCGCCATGTCGAACCGGATCCCTTCCACCTTGACGAGCTGACCCAGCACGAGGTTGCGGTTGAAGAGCCCGAGTGTCAATCCATCGGGCCTGGCCACGTGGAAGACGTGGTTGGCGGCGACGATGCTGTTCGCGCCGGGCATGTTCTGGACGATCGCCGTGGGACCACCCGGCAGGAACCTGGGCAGATGGCGGGCCACCAGGCGGGCCATCACGTCGTAGCCGCCGCCCGGCGGATAGCCCACGATGATGGTGACCGTCTTGCCCGCAAACGTCGCCTGGGCCCACGCGGGAGCCGCGGTCGCCCCCAGGAGCACCGCCAGCAGGAACGCAAGAACCGTCCGCATCGCAGAACCCCCCCAAGTTCTGGCTTCCTGCGTTTGTTCCCCGCTATTTCCCTCCCCCGGCCTGTCCTCCTGCCTGCCGTGCCTTGGGCTGGCAGAGGAGGGTGCCATCGTGTATAGTGGCGGGAGAGCCGGACCGGGGGTGAGATGGCCATGCGGGAGGAGACCCTTCCGCTCCCAGCGGATTGGGGCCAGAGCGGCTACCGGGCGTTTCTGGAGCGCGAGCAGCTCCCCGTGATCTTTGGGCTGGCCGTGGACGATCTGACGACGGTCGAGGTGGCGCCGTGGCCCCGGCTGGAGGCCCGCGGGGCCTACATCCAGTTGCTGGGCACCGAGGACACCGACAGCGCCTACGTCCTGGAGGTGGCCCCGGCCGCCTCGACGGCCCCGGAACGCCACCTCTTCGAGGAGGTCTTCTTCGTCCTCGGCGGTCGGGGGACGACGGAGGTGTGGAACCAGGCCGGCGCGCGACAGACCTTCGAGTGGCAGCGCGGCAGTCTGTTTGCCATCCCGCTGAACGCCTTCCACCGGCTGCACAACGGCTCGGGGCAGGAGCCGGCGCGGCTGCTGGCGGTGACGACGGCGCCCTTGATGATCAACCTGCTGCGCAACCTCGAGTTCATCTTCGACTGCCCGTACGATTTCACCGACCGCTTCCACGGCCAGGCGGACTACTTCAGCGGATCAGGCCCGCTCTACGTCCGTCCGCAGAGCGCGCAGCGCATCTGGGAGACGAATTTCGTCGCCGACGTCTACCGGCTTCCCCTCTATGAGTGGCCCGAGCGGGGGGCAGGCGGGAAGCACGTGAAGTTCGAACTGGCCAACAACACGCTGGTGGCGCACACCTCCGAGTTTCCCGTGGGGACCTACAAGAAAGCGCACCGCCACGGTCCCGGCGCCCATGTGGTGATCCTCCACGGCCAGGGCCACACGCTCATGTGGACCGATCAGCACGAGGCCTTTGAGGAGATCCCCTGGAAGCCGGGCACGATGCTGGTCCCGCCCGGCATGTGGTGGCATCAGCACTTCAACACCGGCCCCACGCCGGCCCGGTACCTGGCCATCCGCTGGGGGAGCACGAGGTGGAAGCTCACCCGCTACCTGGACCACCAGGGGATCGACAAGAGCGCAAAGGCGGGCGGCAACCAGATCGAGTACGCCGACCAGGACCCCCGGATCCACCGGCTGTTCGTGGAACGCTGCCGGGCCAACGGGGTCGAGGTCAGGATGGACGAGTTCTTCGCGCGGACGGCAGGGTAGCGGATGCACGAGTTCGACGAGGACCACATTCACCTCGACGGGGAAGGCGGGGCGGCCGTCTACGTCGGCGACCGCGTCGTGCTGCGCAGCGTCGGTGTCGACATCGGCACCTCGACCTCCCACATGGTCTTCTCGAGGCTGGTGCTCGAGCGGCAGGGGCGCCGGCTCTCCAGCCGCTTTGCGGTTACGGAGCGGGCGATCCTGTTCCGCTCGCCCGTGATCTTCACGCCGTATGCGCCCTCGGGGGCGATCGACGCGGCCGCCCTGGGCGGGTTTATCAACGCCACCTACACCGACGCGGGCGCCCTGCCAGACGACATCGATGCGGGCGCGGTGATCACCACGGGCGAGGCGGCGAGGCGCGAGAACGCCCGCGCTATCAGTGAGCTCTTCGCACGGGAGGTCGGCCGGTTCGTGTGCGCCACCGCCGGGCCGAACCTGGAGAGCCTGCTCGCCGCCCACGGGTCGGGCGCGGTGGAGTTCTCGCGGGACGACGAGGAGCCGTTGCTGAACGTCGACATCGGCGGCGGCACGACGAAGTTTGCCGTCTGCCGGGCCGGCCAGGTGGAGCAGACGGGGGCGATCCACCTGGGCGCCCGGCTGCTGGCCTGGGACGCCGACGGGCGGCTCACCCGCCTCGAGGAGGCTGGCCGGCGGCTGGCGGTGGAGGCGGGCCTCAGCCGCACAGAGGGCTCGCGCGCCCCGATGCCCGGCGACCGCCTCCCGCCCGAGGCGCTGGACCGACTTGCCTCGCACATGGCCGAGACCGTCCTGGGGATCGCCATGGGCGCGCGTGACACCGACCTGTGGATCACCGAGCCCCTCCTGGCGGCGCCGCCCCATCGCCGCGTCGTCTTCTCCGGCGGCGTGGCCGAGTACGTCTACGGACGCGAGCGACAGGAGTTCGGTGACCTGGGCCCCCGCCTGGCCGCGGCACTGCGGCGCCGGGCCGGGGAACTCGGGATCGCCCTGCAGGAGCCGATCGAGGCGATCCGGGCCACCTGCATCGGGGCGTCGCAGTACACGGTGCAGTTGAGCGGGGACACGATCTTCCTGTCGCACCCGCAGGTGCTGCCGCTGCGCAGCGTCCCCGTGGCCCGCCTGCGCCGTGCGGCGCCGCCGGCAGCGGCCATCGCGCAGTCGGTCCACCAGGCCCTGGCGCGCCTCGACCTGACCGGCGGCGAAGACGGCCCCTTCGCGCTGGCGGTGCACTGGCACCACGGCGCGGACTACGCGTCGCTGCGGGAACTGTGCGCGGGCATCGTGGCGGCCCTGCCTCAGCTCAGGAACGGCCATCCGCTGCTCCTGGTCGTGGATGCCGACGTCGCCGGCCTCGTCGGTGCGCTGCTGCAGCAGGAGTTCGGGGTCACGGGCGCTCTCGTGTGCATCGACCAGGTCTCGCTGCGCGAGTTCGACTACGTCGATGTCGGCCGGCCGCTGCCGGACCAGGGCGTGGTGCCGGTCGTGGTCAAGAGCCTCGTGTTCCGCTAGCCCATACCGGCCCGCAGTTCCCTGGCGGTGCGGGGAGGGCTCTGGGACCATGGAGGCGGTGATGCGGGCGCAGGCTGGCGGTGAACACCTCGGCAAGGTCTTGCAGTTCACCTCCACGCTCGCCCGCGCGCTGGGCGAGGCGATCGTGGCGGCCATCCAGCGGGTGGTCCCTCAGGCTTCGATTCCCGCCGACCTGATCGATCCCGTGGGATTCCTGGCGGTCCTCACGCTCTTCGTCCTCCTGGCAGGGGTCGCCCGACGGATCGCCTGGATTATCGTCGTCCTCGGCTGGCTGCTCATCGGAGTCCGCATCGCCTTGATTCTCGCCGGACGGTGGTCCGGGGCCCTCCTGCAGGGACGGCAACTCCCCTAACCCGCCCGCTGGAGCCCGAGGCGGCGCAGCACCGTGGATTCTCCTCCTCTACCTGTTCTGCATGACGACGTCCACCAGCGCCGGCTTCCGCTCGCGCAGCACATGACGCACCGCACGCTCCAGCGCCGGCTTCAGGTCCCCGGGCTCCTCCACCGGTCCCCAGGCCTCGACCCCAAACGAGCGGGCCAACCCCGCGAAGTCCACCGGCGGGTCCTTCATTGCCAGGCCGATGTGGGCCCGTTCGACCGACCGGCCGCGGGCGCGGGCCATTAGGATCTGGTGCTCCTCGTCGTTGTAGTAGGTCCGGTTGTTGAACATGACGACCAGCAGCGGGATCCGGTGGTGCGCCGCCGTCCACAGGGCGCTGGGGGTGTAGAGCAGGTCGCCGTCGGGCTGGAGGTCGATGCACAGCCGGCTGCCGCCCAGCGCCAGAGCGGCGCCGATGGCGTGGCCCAGGCCGTAGCCGACGCCGCCGCCCAGGTGGGTGCCGAGGTAGGGCGTCGCCGTGGTCCACGCCCACAGCCGGCGCGTCCAGCCCCGCAGGGTGCGGTTGACCAGGACCCAGTCCAGGTCGCGCACGACGTCCCAGAGGTCCAGGGCCAGCCGGGGGAGCGAAATCGGGCGGTCGTCCCGCGCCCGCTCGGCGGCCGCGCGCCACCCGTCCCGCAGCTGGCGGTGGACGCGCTCCAGGCGCTCCCGTCGGCGGTCGCGCCGCCCCCGCAGGGCCGCATCCTCACCCGCGGCGCGCTCGACGAGGGCGGCGAGGGCGGGGACCGCCAGCGACGTGTCGGCGGCGATGGGGAGATCCACGGGCTCCAGCCTCCCCTGCTCTTGCACCCAACTGCGGACCATGAAGTCGTTGAACGAGATGTGCACGACCCGCGCGCTGCGCGGCAGCCGTGAGCGGGCCAGGCGGCTCGTGCGGTCCGTGCTGGCCACGGCCTTCTGGAGGTCGAAGACGTCCAGCGCCAGCACGACGTCGGCCTCCGGGAGGAGCTCGTCTTCGGCGCCTGTGAGGTCCAAGGGATGGGTGTTGGGGAAGTTGAAGCGGCTGCCCAGGTCGATGACCGGGAGGGCCAGTGCCTCGGCGAGCCGCACGAGTGCGGGCACGGCATCGGGGTTCCGCCCGACGTAGTCGGCCAGGACCACCGGGTGCTCCGCCTCGATCAGCCAGCGGGCCGCATGCTGCAGCGCCGCCGGATCGGCCTGCGCGCGCGCAGGCGGCGCGTAGCGTTCCAGCGGCGGAACCGGCACGGGCTCCTGGAGCGCCTGCTCCTGCAGCCCAGCGTCCCAGCACAGGTACACCGGCCCCTGGGGCTCCGTGGTCGCGATCCGGTAGCCTCGGACGAACGACTCCACGATCCCCTGGAGGCTCGCCGGCTGGTCGTCCCACTTGACGTAGTCGCGGACGGCGTTGCCCTGCACGAGCGCGGTGTGGATCCAATCGATCCACGGCCGGCGCTGCTCGACCGCCATCGGCCCCGTGCCGCCCATGACCAACACGGGCGTTCGGTCGAGCCAGGCGGTGTAGACGGCCATGGCGGCATGGAGCAATCCCACAACGTCGTGCACGATGGCGGCCATCGGACGGCCCGCCGCCTTCGCGTAGCCCTGGGCCACGGCCACGGCGATCTCCTCGTGGGGGCAGAGGATGACCTGCGGGGTCCGGTTGCCGCCGTAGTTGACGATGGAATCGTGAAGCCCCCTGAAGGTCGCGCCGGGATTGAGGGCCGCGTATTCGATCCCGTAGGCCTTCATCAGGTCAACGATGATGTCGGACCCGTACTGTGCCGCGGACGGATACACCCTTCTGCTTAACCACATGCTGGCCGCACGCCATATTACAGCCCGGTCCTACGCCGCCCCCGCCCCGTTCCCTCCCCGGCGCGCCACCCCCCCCCGCCCACGGAGGGATGAGGCGAGGTGGCGACGTAGTTCCGACGAAAGCCGTCTCTGGGGGGTGGGGTGGGTGGGCGACATCGAAGGGCGCGTGTTCCTCCGGGGCATCAGCGCCGAACAGTACGGCCTCGCGGAATTCCGCCGGCGGCAGCGTGCAGCGCCCCGTGTCCGGCCGGCCGGCACCGTGGTGGACGATGCTCGCGTGGCCCATTCGGCGGATTCGGCGCAGTCGCGGACCTGGTGGATCCTTGGGCCGGGGGATGACCCCTTCCTGACCCAGACCATCCAGATGCACTTCGTGGAACTCTTCCCCGGCGGGTCCAACCGGGGACACGGCCACCAGAACGAGGCGACGTTCTACATCCTGGAAGGCCGCGGCTACGAAATCCACGACGGCCAGCGGTACGACTGGGAGCAGGACGACCTGGTGGTGGTCCACAACGACTCGGTGCACCGGCACTACAACGCCGACCCCGACCGGCGGGCCCTCGCGCTCGTCATCAAGGCCAAGGCCGCCTGGATGTACCTGGGCCTCGTGCAACAGGGCCGGGGGGGCCCGATCGCCGACGGCGATCGATATGGGCCGCCTGAGGACTGGACCCGCCTGTGGACGCCCGGCGTCACCGAGCGGAAGAAGGTCGTCAAACCCCAGGACACGCGCTGGGAGATCACCCGGGACGGCCGGGTCCGCGTGCTGACGTCGCCCGAGCGGACCGACGTCCGCGTCTTCAGCGTCGACATCTACCAGCAGGAGATTTTGGGCGGGAGCCGGTCGGCGAAGCACTGGCACATGGCCGACGAGGCCCTCTACGTCATGTCGGGCCGCGGGTACAGCCTGCACTGGGACGTGGAGGCCGAGATCGGCGAACGGTACATGGCCCGCGTGGCGCGGGAGCCCTCGCGGTGGGAGTTCGGCGCCGGCGACCTGCTCTACGTCCCCCACAACACCATCCACCAGCATGTCAATGCCGACCCCCAGAGGCCGCTCGTCCTACTGTCGGCGCAGAACCGGCTGTTCAAGGTGCTCGGGTATGACGCCGTGGTCTATCTGGAGGACGCTCCGGAGTACGCGGCACGCACGCGCGCCGAGGCGGCGCGGTAGGGCCGGACCGGATGCGCCGTCACCGTCGGACCAACGTCTCGCGGGCACCGAAGGCCAGCAGGAGCGCGGCCAGCGCCAGCAGAGGCGCGTAGGCCAAAAACGCAACCTCGGCTCCGTACGCGTCCGCCAGGAGGCCGCCGGCAATCGGCCCGGCCAGCGCTCCCAGGTCCCCCAGCAGCCGCCGCTGGGCCTGCAGCACCCCCCGCGCGTGCGCGGGGATGACGTCGTAACTGAACGTCGACATAGAGCCCAGCGACAGCCCGCTGGCCAGGCCGAGGGCGGCCGCCACCACTGTGAGGTGCGGCCCAGTCCGGGCTAGCGGCATCACCGCAAAGGCCACGGCCGGAATCGCCGCCGCCGGCACGGCTCCCCACTTCCGGCCCATCTGATCCAGGACGAGCCCGGACGGCACGATCATGACCAGCACGCCCAGGCTGATGATCCCGAAGAGCGCGCCGACCCGCGCGGCGGGGAAGCCGAGCGAGGCGCCCGCGTACACCGGCAGGAGGCTATTGAGGCTGGTGCGGTACACGTTCATGGCGAACGTGGCCAGCACGAGGATGGCGTACGTCGTGCGGTCGGCCGGTGCGATCTCCCGCCAGCCGTGAAACACCGCCGCCAGCGGCGCGGCGCCGGCCGGCGGCCTGACGGCCGACCGGTCGAGCAGGAGGGTGATGGCGAGGACCGCCACCCCGACGCTCACGAAGAGCGCAAAGAGCGCTTGGAGACCTACCGCGTCGACGACCAGGCCGCCCGCCACCGGCCCCGCCGCCAGCCCCAGCGTCTGCAGACCGAAGAAGCCGCTCATCAACCGGCCCCGATGGTCCGCGCGCACCAGGCTGAGACCGGCGATCTCGCGGCCGGCGGTCCAGAGGCTGCTCCCGGCGCCGGCCAGGGCCTGACCCAACAACACCACCCAAAAGGCCTGCGCGAGCAGAAGCCCGACGCCCCCGGCCAGGATGAAGACGGATCCCAGGAGGAGCACGACCCAGGGACCCAACCGGTCGACCAGGGCCCCGGCGGGCAGCAGTGCCAGCATGCGGCCCGCCATCTGGGCGCTCACCACCTGCGCCGCCAGGCCGGGGGAGATGCCGAAGTGTCCGGCGAGGGCCGGTACGGCGGGGAAGATCATCCCCTGGGCGAAGCTGACGGCCAGGGTGGGAACGTAGAGACCGAGGAGCCGGCTCACCCCCGTCACGCCCCGCTTCGTTCACCGGCCACCCGCGGTGTGCGGGACCAGACCGGTCAGGGCACGACCGCCACGTGGATCGAGGACGGATCCGTGCGTTCCCCGAGGACCCTGAGCGCCTGATCGGCCTGGGTCAGCAGGAACGTGTGGGTGCGCAGCCGCTCCAGCGGATAGCGGCGGGACCCGAGGATCCGGAGCGCCTCCTCCACAGACTGGGGGTCACGCCCCCGCACCCCTCGCACGGTCAGTTCCTTGCGCACGACGAGGTCGCTCTGGAACCCGGCGATGGGCCGGCCGTGCTTCGAGGAGGCCAGGATCACGGTGGCGCCCTTGCGCGCGATCTGCAGGGCCACCTCCACGGTGTCCGACGATCCCGGCGCCAGGTCCACGACCACATCGGCCATCGCGCCGTCGGTGACCTCGCGCACGGCGGCGACGAGATCAGCCCCCAGAGCCTCCAGCGCCACGGCCCCCAGGGCCCGAGCGGCGTCGAGCCGCGGGCTGTGGGCCCGTCCCACGGCGATCACGCGCCCCGCCCCGCCCTCGTGGGCCGCCACGACACAGCCCAGGCCGTGGGCGCCCGGGCCGATGACGACCACCGTCCCGCCGCGGGGGAGGCGGCCCTCCTTGCGCACCCAGCGGATGCCGTTGGAGATCGGGACGAACAGGGTCGCGAGATCGGCCGAAAGATCAGGAGGGAGGCGGTGGACGAGCGCGCGCGGATGGAGGTAGAGCACCTCGCTGAACCCGCCCCACAAGGCCGGCGGCACGTCGATCGGGGTGGCGCCGTAGCGGAGGAAGGGCCGCTCGGACCTCGAGTCGGTGGCCTCGCACAGGGCGGGCCGGCCCGAGATACAGAACTCG